>JBJTXC010000308.1:0-2310 GCA_046082065.1 Burkholderiaceae bacterium | reverse complement strand
GAAGTCTCAAGGAAGATCTGACCATCCGTAATCGAGATCACGTTGGTCGGCACGAATGCAGAGACGTCACCCGCTTGCGTTTCAATAATCGGCAATGCCGTCAACGAGCCTGTTTTGCCTTTGACTTCACCGCGGGTGTACGCCTCAACATAATCCGGGTTGACGCGAGCGGCGCGCTCGAGCAAACGGGAGTGGAGATAGAACACGTCGCCGGGGAATGCTTCGCGACCCGGTGGGCGACGCAGCAACAGTGACACCTGACGGTAAGCCACCGCCTGCTTTGACAAGTCATCGTAAATAATCAGCGCATCTTGACCACGATCGCGGAAGTATTCGCCCATTGCGCAGCCGGAATAAGCTGCCACATACTGCATCGCTGCGGACTCTGACGCCGACGCAGCCACTACAATGGTGTAGTCCAGCGCGCCATGCTCATCCAGCGCACGGACGACGTTCTTGATCGACGATGCTTTTTGACCAATCGCCACATAGATACAAGTACAGTCCTGGCCCTTTTGATTGATGATGGTGTCAATCGCAACCGCAGTTTTACCGGTCTGACGGTCACCAATGATCAGTTCGCGCTGACCACGACCAATCGGCACCATCGAGTCAATCGCTTTCAAACCGGTTTGCAATGGCTGCGACACGGATTGACGCGCAATCACCCCCGGGGCGATTTTTTCGATAGGTGCGGTGAGTTTGGTGTTGACCGGCCCTTTGCCATCGATAGGCTGTCCGAGCGCGTTGACGACTCGACCACGCAACTCCGGACCAATCGGCACTTCAAGAATGCGTCCGGTGCACTTGACGGTATCGCCTTCGGAAATATGCTCGTAGTTACCGAGAATAACTGCGCCGACTGAATCGCGTTCGAGGTTTAGTGCCAAACCGAACGTGTTACCGGGAAACTCGAGCATCTCGCCTTGCATCGCATCCGACAGCCCGTGAATACGACAAATGCCATCGGTAACCGAAATGACCGTACCTTGGTTACGGATCTCGGCGCCTGCGCCCAAGCCTTGGATCCGGCTCTTGATCAGCTCGCTGATTTCGGACGGGTTGACTTGCATGTTAACTCCTGATTGTTGGAGGCCAAGCTTGCTTAGGCCTCGCCATTACATGAAATAGAGACGTCTTTTTTCAGGCCACCAGCGCTGTGTGCATCCGCTCGAGGCGTGCGCTCACCGAGTGATCAAGCACCTCATCGCCCACCGTGACGCGAACACCGCCGATCAACTGCGGATCAACGGTGACTGTCGGGATGAGTTTTCTGCCAAACTTTTTTTCCAGCACTGACAACAGCGACGATAACTGGCTGTCACTCATCGGGAATGCGCTCACGACCTCGGCGTCGGCGGTGCTTTCGTGTGCGTTCTTGAGATCGTGGAAATGATGCTCAATCGCAGGCAACAGCGACAAGCGACCGTTTTCGACCAGCATCTCAACCAGATTTTTTGCTTCAGCACTGATCTCGATCTTCAACGCATCGAGGAAGGTTTTGGTGATCACGTCACGCGGCACACGCGGGTCGCGCGCCATTGCGCCCACCTCAGGCACCGCAGCGACTCGCGACATCACCGACAACGCATCTGCCCAGGCGTTGAGATTTGAAGCGCGCGCAATACGAAACAATGCCTCTGCGTAAGGACGAGCAATGGTTGCGAGTTCAGCCATGATTACAGCTCGGCTTTGAGTTGTTCAAGCAAATCAGCGTGGGCTGCTGCGTTGACCTCGCGTCGCAGTATCTGCTCGGCGCCTTTCACGGCGAGCGACGCCACATCGTTGCGTAGCGTATCGCGCAGGCGAATCGCTTCGGCTGCGGCGTCGTGTCGGGCAGCCTCAATAATGCCGGCGGCT
Organism: Burkholderiaceae bacterium; assembly: GCA_046082065.1. Lineage (GTDB taxonomy): Bacteria > Pseudomonadota > Gammaproteobacteria > Burkholderiales > Burkholderiaceae_D > Pernthalerella. The sequence goes on along the minus strand of JBJTXC010000308.1, from coordinate 450 downwards.
TCGATCGATGCTTGGCGCTTCGCTTCTTCGACAATTTCAGCGGCGCGGCGCTCTGCGTCCACGATACGCCTGCTGCTCTCTTCGTGGACTTGTTGAAGCTCTACTTGGACGCGCTTTTCGGCGACGGCGAGTTCATGCTTGCCGCGCTCGGCGGCGGCCAGGCCTTCGGATATTTTGTTGGCGCGCTCATCGAGTGCCTTCATCAGCGGTGGCCACACATATTTCATGGTGAACAGCGCGAGGATGAAGAAAACAACGAACTGCGCGAACAGCGTTGCGTTCAGATTCACGTGATCTTCTCTCTAACGGTGATTACCGGGGAGGCGCATGGCGCCTCCCGAGTCTCATGATCCGATGTTTCGGAATCAGCCCGAGAACGGGTTAGCGAAGGTAAACATCATCGCCAAGCCGACGCCGATCAGGAACGCCGCATCGATCAGACCAGCCAGC
>JBJTXC010000307.1:0-3747 GCA_046082065.1 Burkholderiaceae bacterium | reverse complement strand
AGTCGCGCAGACTAGTCAGTGGTACCTGATCAGCACCAATCGTGATGCCTGTTTCTTCGAAAACTTCGCGAACGGCAGTCACCTGCAAAGGCTCGTCGAGTGCATCTTTCGAACCGGTGACCGACTGCCAAAACCCGGGCTTGTCGGCGCGCTCGATCAGCAGTACTTGCAGGTCAATGCTGTGAATGACCACAAGAACGGATTCGGGGATTTTGTAGACAGGCATCCCCTGATTATCCCCGCTTTGAGTCTAGTTCGCCGCGCGGATCAAGGCGCGCTCAGCGTCGGCGCATTGAGGAAGGCGATGGCACCAAGCGGACGTGCCCCGCCGAACTCAACTCTTGACCGCCGGCTCTGTCGCACGCAAACGGATATGCAGCTCGCGCAGCTGCTTCTCATCCACCGCACTCGGTGCTTGCGTTAGCAAACACTGTGCGCGCTGGGTTTTGGGGAAAGCAATGACATCGCGAATTGATTCGGCACCGGTCATCATGGTCACCAAACGATCCAGGCCAAAGGCTAAACCACCATGTGGCGGTGCGCCGTACTGCAGCGCGTCGAGCAGGAAGCCGAATTTGATACGCGCCTCGTCGTCACCAATGTTGAGTGCCTTAAACACTTTGCTTTGTACGTCGGCACGGTGAATACGCACCGAACCACCACCGAGCTCCCAGCCATTGAGCACCATGTCATACGCCTGCGCAATCGCCTTGCCGGGCGCGCTATCAATGAAATCTTCGTGACCCGCTTTGGGTGCGGTGAATGGGTGATGCAGCGCGTTCCAACGATTTTCGTCTTCGTCATGTTCGAACATCGGGAAATCAACGACCCACAAGGGTCGCCAGCCTTCTTCAAACAAACCGTGCTGGCGACCGAACTCGCTATGCCCGATCTTGACCCGTAGCGCGCCGATCGCGTCGTTGACGATCTTGGCTTTGTCGGCACCAAAGAAAATCAAATCGCCATCTTTTGCGCCGGTGTGTTCGAGTATCTGCGTTAATGCAGCATCGTGGATATTTTTGACGATGGGCGATTGCAAGCCATCGCGACCCTTGCCGAGTTCATTCACCTTGATGTAAGCGAGACCCTTCGCACCATAAATCGCGACAAACTGTGTGTAGGCATCGATCTCGGAACGCGGCATCGCGCCACCACCGGGCACACGCAAGGCCACCACGCGGCCGCCTTCCATGTTAGCCGCGCCGGAAAACACTTTGAACTCGACATCCTTCATGACGTCAGTGAGTTCGGTGAATTCCATCTTCACGCGCATGTCAGGCTTGTCCGAGCCATACTTGGCCATCGCGGTAGCAAACTCCATCACCGGGAATGGGTTTGGCAAATCCACGTTCAGAACGTTTTTGAATACACCACGAATCATGCCTTCAAACAGATCGCGGATTTCCTGCTCGGTCATGAAGGATGTTTCGCAGTCAATCTGAGTAAATTCAGGTTGACGGTCAGCGCGCAAGTCTTCATCGCGGAAGCATTTGGTGATCTGATAGTAGCGATCGAAGTTGGACACCATCAGCAGCTGCTTGAATAATTGCGGCGACTGCGGCAACGCGAAAAAATGGCCGGCATTGACGCGCGACGGCACCAGATAATCTCGCGCACCCTCGGGGGTGGATTTGGTCAGCATCGGTGTCTCGATATCGATGAAGCCATTCGCATCGAGGAACTTGCGCACTTCCATCGAAACGCGATAACGCAAACGCAAGTTATGCTGCATTTGCGGACGACGCAGATCCAGCACGCGATGGGTAAGACGCGTCGTCTCCGACAAATTGTCGTCATCAAGCTGGAATGGCGGAGTGACCGACGGATTCAATACCTCCAGCTCATGACACAGCACCTCGATCTTGCCCGAGGTGAGACCGGCGTTCTCGGTACCCGCCGGACGCGCACGAACCAAGCCAGTGATGCGCAAGCAGAATTCATTGCGTACGGCCTCGGCGGCGTTAAACATATCGGCGCGATCCGGGTCGCACACTACTTGTACCAAGCCTTCGCGATCGCGCAGATCGATGAAGATCACACCGCCATGATCACGACGGCGATGTACCCAGCCGCACAAGCTCACGGTTTGACCAAGCTGCGCCTCGGAAGTCAGGCCGCAGTAATGTGTACGCATAGACATGAATAAATTCTCGACAGATCAGGGGTATTAGTGACGCTCGGATGCAGGCGCCATCGGTAATTTTTTCTCGGGTGGCGCAACCACACCCATCGATACGATGTATTTCAATGCTTCGTCGACGCTCATCTCCAGTTCGATTACATCGGCGCGCGGCAGCATCAGAAAAAAACCGGAGGTTGGGTTAGGCGTGGTGGGCACATAAACGCTGACGTAATCGCCTTTCAGGTGATTTTTGACATCACCACCGGGCAAGCCGGTTTGAAACGCAATTGTCCAGATACCCTCGCGCGGGTACTGCACCAGCAGCGCCTTGCGAAATGCATTGCCACTCGATGACAACAAGGTATCTGAAACTTGCTTGACGCTTGAGTAGATCGAGTTCACCACCGGTATGCGCTGCAGCAGCAGCTCCCACAAACGCAGCACGCGGTGACCGATGATGTTTTGCGTCACCAAGCCGGTAACAAACACGATCAGCAGCGTGACCAGCGTGCCGAAACCTGGCAGGTGAAAACCAAACAAAGACTCGGGACGCCATTCTGGTGGCAGCAGCACCAGTGAACCATCCAGCGTACCAACGATCAGGTTCAGCACCCACAGGGTGATGACCAGCGGCACGAGCACCAGCAAACCAGTGATGAAGTATTTACGCATGGATGACTCGCTCAGGCCGCCGAAGCCGACTTGGTCGCAGCGCTGTCGCTGCTGCTGGTGCTGCCGCTGCTACCGCCCGCTGTAGTGCCCGAACCGCTGCCACCACTTGCGCCGTTATCAGCAGCGCTGCTGCTCGAGCTATCGGCACCAGCATTAGCGCCCGCAGCGGCAGCATTGTCACCGCTACCGGCGGCTGAAGTGTCGCTCTTGGCGGCGTCCTGCGCACCGGGTTTGGCTGCATTCGATCCATTACGAAAATCAGTGACGTACCAGCCCGTGCCCTTGAGCTGAAAACCGGCAGCAGTCAGTTGCTTTTTGAATTTTGCCTCGCCGCAGGCGGGGCAATCAGTGAGCGGCGCGTCAGAGACTTTCTGTAGCGCGTCTTTCGCGAAGCCGCAGGCTTCGCAGCGGTAGGCGTAAATCGGCACGAACATTCTCCCCGCAAATTTTCGAAAACCCACGATTATAGGGGGTTTTGGCGAGGAGCAATGGCGCGCAGCAAGCTGTTTTTGTCACTGCCTAGCCAGTTTGCCCGGCAATCCGGACATCAAAACTGCGGACGATGTCGGCGCTGGGCGTTGTAGCGAACGGGTGATGTCGCTGGCAGTCGACAACCCACTCAAGCGAGCGCTTGCTCGGTCTGCCGCCCAACCCATTGCGGGGCGAGCGAGCCGGCGATCATGCCGACAAACGCTACCAGCAGGCCAACCAATTGTGGCGGCCAGATGGATTCGCTACCGAACACCTCCATCAACACCCAGGACAGCAGACCGCAACAATTGGTTGGCCTGCTGGTGGCGTTTGTCGGCATGATCGCCGGCTCGCTCGCCCCGCAATGGGCCGGGCGGCAGACCGAGCAAGCGCTCGCTTGAGTGGATTGTCGACTGCCAGCGACATCACCCGTTCGCTACAACGCCCAGCGCCGACATCGTCCGCAGTTTTGATGTCGGGAT
>JBJTXC010000306.1:0-2170 GCA_046082065.1 Burkholderiaceae bacterium | reverse complement strand
GATTCAATCACATCCATCTGATCCAACTTCAGGCCAGCACGCTGCAGAGCGATTTTGACGGCGGGAATCGGCCCGGTACCCATCAGCGAGGGCTCGACACCGGCCACAGCATAAGAAACCAGACGCGCCAGGGGTGTCCGGCCTGCACGACTCGCAGCACCCGCCTCCATCAGTACGCATGCAGCAGCACCATCATTCAGACCCGAAGCGTTGCCCGGCGTGACCGTGCCGTTTTCTTTCAGGAAGGCTGGCTTCAATGCAGCCAGCGATGCCATATTGGTGCCGGCTTTCGGGTGCTCATCGGTATCAAACAACACGGTGCCTTTACGGCTCTTGATTTCAACCGGCACGATCTGCGATTTGAAATAGCCCGCTTCGATAGCTGCCAGAGCTTTGCGTTGACTATCTACTGCAAATGCATCTTGCTCATCGCGCGAGATATTGTAGAGCTTGGCCACGTTTTCTGCCGTGACGCCCATGTGACCGGCACCGAACGGATCATGCAGCGCACCGAGCAGCACATCGACCAGCGATGCATCACCCATACGCGCGCCAAATCGCGCCAGCGGCGCGTTGTACGGTGCGCGACTCATGGTCTCCACACCGCCACCGATGGTGACATCCGTATCACCCAGCTGGATCGCGTTGGCCGCGCTGATAATCGCTTGCAGACCGGAACCACACAGACGGTTGAGCGTGAGCGCAGCAGATTCTTTCGCCATCCCCGCATTGATACCTGCCACTCGCGACACATACAGATCGCGTGGTTCGCATTGCGCGACATTACCGAGCACAATCTGCTGAGCACTGGCAGCCTCAATGCCCGAGCGCTCAATTGCGGCCTTGACCGCAATGGTCGCCAGATCGTAAGCGGGGAAATCTTTCAGCGAACCACCGAAGGTGCCGATTGCTGTGCGTGCGGCGCCGACGATGACGACGTCTCGGGTCATTGTCATGGGTTTGTCCTGATAAATGAGGTGGTGTTGTTTGCTGCAAAGGTTTCAAGCGGCGTAATGGTAGCCGAAGCCGGGGCAGCTTCTCGGTTTTTAATCGAGGTCGTACATCACATTAATGCGTGCCACGTATTTCGATACCTCACCAAAAACACGGCTGCCTTCGTGCAGCACGCTGCGTGGTCCGAAGCCATGGCGAAAGAAAAGTGCAGAGCCTTTTTTGGGCATGACGTCGACATGACCGCGATCGGGTCTGAATAAGCGGGTGCTACCACCTTGTACACCATCTTCCGGGCCATTCAAATACAGCAGCATGGACAAGCATGAGCGCAGTGCAGGCCACTCGATCATGTGTTGACGATCGGACGATAGTGAGTAACCAAGCCAGTCGCCATCGGTATGCGGATTGAAAACGTCGTTTGCGTCATATCGATACATATTGATACGACGCGATAAAGCCGGGTAAAGCTCGGCGCCATCGATTTCTTGCGGTAGTAGATGCGAAATACGGCTAAAGATGGGCGCAAACGTCTGCTCATCTGCGACCCAGTGCACGGCTTTGTTCATACGCATGCCGGGCGGTGTTTGGATACCCGGGGCTTCGTCGCGGTATCCAAACCGCTCACTGGCTTCGACGATGGCATCTGCTTCCTCTGCGGTGATGACATCACTGATCGTGAAGGCAATCAATCCGCCGAATTCAATATCGGTGCGCCGAGGCTGCAGTTCATTGTCGACGCCGAGGGTTAATCTAGGTGCGGGCTCTCGAAACGCAAAAATCGGTGTCATCGGTATCACGCCACCCATCGGCAAAGATCCGGGCATATGCGCTACCGCGAAGTGATCCGGCCAAGCCAGATTAGCGGGTGAGGTAGGGGCGATATAAGTCATGCTTGTTTAATGAGCTTTATTATGTGTTGTGCTGCGGGGAGCAAAAAAATTAAGCGAATTCTTTTTGCAACATTGCGTGTTTCGTGCATAGAGATTGAGCGACCATTCGAGGCCGTATTTTAATCGCGTACGTCTTTTGACGTTGGGTACCAGCTTATGCCGGTATAACGAATAAATGATCGCTACCTTTTAGAGTAGGATTTAATCCTCTGCGAGTCGCGGTGCGGTCAAGCCGGTTTGTAACACGGTGTCCGCCGATCTTGACGGCTTGCCGCACTTTGACGCTGACCCATGCCCCATTTCGCCGCTAACTTATCCATGTTGTT
>JBJTXC010000305.1:0-2164 GCA_046082065.1 Burkholderiaceae bacterium | reverse complement strand
GTCGAGTGGCTGTGTCGGGTCGAGGGTAGCGCGCTTGCTCGATACCAGCAGCAAAGGGCCACTGCGGCCATCTTCCTTAGTCGCCACACGCTCACGCATCGAGGCAGGCGTCGCGATTTCCATGAAACGATTTTTGAGTTGCTGCAGCTGACGTATATCTTGTGCAGTGGCGTCCAACGTGTCTTGCATCTTGGCGAGGCGCTCGCGGTACATCGACTCCATGCGCTGCTGTTCTGCTTCGGTGGTTACGCCACCCAAAGTGCGCGCAAGATCAGGGCTGGTTTCAACCGCAATCTTGAATCCAACCAAATACAGAATGAACCCGGTAATCACGAGCGATAATGACGCCACCAACGCCGCAACCACCACCTTCTTTGCGGTGATTGAGATAGTGCGCACACGCCCCGTTGGGCCAGAAACCCACATCAACTGCATCGCTACGTCCTCTGGCGGGATTAGTTGGAATCAATAGACACGAGCTCGACATTATATTGTTTTCTAGCAATTAATTGCCCAAAAAAGTGCGAAATATGAATAGTCTGATAACAAAATCAGCACTTTTTCTGCATTTTGCGGTGTGTGCCGACTTCGGTCGGCGGTTTGCCGGGGCCTGAGGCGTCGAAACTTTCGTATGCGAAAGCCGCGCCTGGACTTATTTGCCTGTGAGCGCTTTTCTCAAATGCGGATCAACATCCGGCTGCCCCAACAGCCACCGCACATAATCTTTTGGCACGTCTGCAATTGGTAAACCCTTGTGCTTCCCAAATGGCATATGGGTTGGAATGCGAGATACCTCAGATTTTTGCCAAAGCGCCTCAAGCGAATCAATCGCCAGCTTTTGACAAATATGCTCGAGGATGGTCGCGCAAATCCGAATATCAGCGCCTGCAGAGTGCGCATTGCGTAAACGCGCTTTCGCGTTTGCACGATCCAAATAATAGAGCAGAGCACTTTGATTATGCGCTTCAAGCGCTGGCCATATTCTTCTGGCCAGACTCAAGGTGCAGATTCGTTTCACTTCGGGTGAACCAACCACCGCCCAGTCAAAATCAATATTGTGGCCAATCAGGTATTGCAAGCCCGCGGGCAGCTTGAATGTGCTCGACGCTGGGCAGCCAACGAGCTCTTCATCCAGGATGTGATGTGTTGCGAGCGCCGCGATACCGATTGGTTTACTCGGCTTGAAGCGCTGCTCAAATTCCTCACCCAGCGTGAGAGGTGAAAGAGATGTGACCTCAAGCCATGCGGCTTCGACGATTTCCGGCGCATCGAGGCCGGTCGTCTCCGTGTCAAAAATAATGGCTTGGGGCATGGCGATACCTATTCTTGTTTTGGAAACAGTCTTTTATCGGGTTGATGGTCTTCATCGTAGCCGCGAAGGGTATCAACAAATGTTGGAATGCAGAGGGGCAGCAGCGTCGGATGCGCGATGCTGCCACACTTCATTCATTTTTTCAGTCATGCCATCCTTTGTTGGGAGGCGAATCTGATTTACTAGTGTGATAATCGTCCGGTATCTAACGAGACAGGAGGCCAATCATGCTGCAAGATCTAAAAAAATATTTCAGTGCCGAGAAAAGCGAGAGCCTATTGTTCGTCGCAGTGGGAATTTTGGCGATTGGGCTAGCAGTCTGGCTTTGGCAAGACGGTCACCGCCTTCGCTCGGCGGCATTTCCATTGATTGCGATCGCCTTGATCCAGCTGGTGGTGGGCGGCACCGTATTCCTCCGAACCGATGGGCAGGTTGCGGCGGCGACGACAGTTCTGGAAACTGCGCCAGCCCAGTTCAAGCATGACGAACTGGCTCGCATGGACACGGTGATGCGCAATTTCAACACTTACAAGATCATCGAGATTACATTGCTCGCCATCGGCTGCGGCCTAATCTTGGTTATGCGCAGCAGCGACGTTGCGGTGGGCATTGGCCAAGGGCTCGTCATCCAGTCGGCGTTCATGCTATTCCTTGACCTCTATGCGGAATCACGCGGCGAGGATTATCTTCGAGCCCTGCACAACCTAACAGGCTAAGCGCAAAGCATCAAACCCCGTAGGGCGTAAAAGCGTGCAACCCAGCTTTTGTAAAAATAGCGGACGTAATAGCTCTTCCCTGCCATGTTGGGTGGGGAGAGCTAAGAAATGCTTAAACTGTTTTGCAGTTTGTAAT
>JBJTXC010000304.1:0-3496 GCA_046082065.1 Burkholderiaceae bacterium | reverse complement strand
GGTCTGGATAGCTTCTTGACCCGGTTGACGGTCACTTGCCCGGTTGACAGAACCCTGAATTATATAAGCAAATCGACCCTGAAGGCAGGTGTCAGGCAATCGAGTTGGCGAGCACCCTGGATCCCGGCCTTCGCCGGGATGACGTTGCGGAGGTTGTTGTGCGCAATACGATGACGGTGTAGGGGTTGTATTACGCGGTGCAATGACGGTGGAGGGGTCGGCGTACCCAATTCGGTGACGGTCGAGCGGCCCATAGGCCCAACATGTGCAGCTAAACAGGTGGTTGGCTCAACTACCGTCATCCCGGCGTAGGCCGGGATCCAGTGCTTTTCTGCTAACTTCCCGAGTCGAATGAATCAGGACCCGCCACGTCGCATCAGATCGAAGAACTCGGCATTGGTTTTGGTGGCCTTCATCTTGTCGAGAATGAACTCCATTGCCTCGATCTCGTCCATCCCGTACAGCAGCTTGCGCAGGATCCAGATTTTTTGCAGGACATCCGCCTTGATCAGCAGCTCTTCGCGGCGAGTGCCGGATTTGTTCAGGTTGATCGCCGGGTAGACGCGTTTCTCGGCGAGGCGACGCTCAAGATGGACCTCCATGTTGCCGGTGCCCTTGAATTCTTCGTAGATCACATCATCCATGCGGCTACCGGTCTCGATCAGCGCGGTTGCAATGATGGTGAGCGAGCCACCCTCCTCGATATTGCGAGCCGCGCCGAAGAAGCGTTTCGGACGCTGCAATGCGTTGGCATCAACACCGCCCGTCAGCACTTTGCCGGAAGCAGGGATCACGGTGTTGTAGGCGCGCGCGAGGCGTGTGATCGAATCCAGCAAAATGACCACATCTTTTTTCATCTCGACCAGACGTTTGGCTTTTTCAAGCACCATCTCGGCCACTTGCACATGGCGTGTGGCCGGCTCGTCAAAGGTGGAGGCAACCACTTCACCGCGCACCGATCGCTGCATTTCGGTCACTTCTTCCGGGCGCTCGTCAATCAGCAGCACGATCAGCGTGACATCGGGATGATTGGATGTGATGGCATGCGCGAGATGCTGAAGCATCACGGTCTTACCGGACTTCGGCGAAGCGACTAGCAGTCCGCGCTGGCCTTTACCGATCGGCGCGATCATGTCGATGATGCGCCCGGTGATGTTCTCTTCGCCGCGCATCTCGCGCTCAAGCAGCAGCGGTTGATTCGGATGCAGTGGCGTCAGGTTCTCGAACAGGATTTTATGTTTCGAGGCCTCGGGCGGCTCGCCATTGACCTTGTCTACCTTCACCAGCGCAAAATAGCGCTCGCCATCTTTAGGTGTTCTTACTTCGCCCTCGATCGAGTCGCCGGTGTGCAGATTGAAGCGGCGGATCTGCGACGGCGAAATGTAAATATCGTCGGTTGACGCCATGTAGCTGGCGTCGGGTGACCGCAGAAAGCCGAAACCATCGGGCAGCACCTCGAGCACACCGTCTCCGAAAATTTGCTCACCAGATTTGGCGCGTTTCTTCAAAATCGCAAACATCAGCTCTTGTTTGCGTAGTCGCGCAGCGTTGTCGATATCGAGACTAATCGCCATCTCGAGCAGGGCGGACACATGGAGTGCCTTGAGTTCGGAAAGATGCATGGTCAGGTGCCGTCTCGGCGACGGACTTTCAAGGTGGGGGAGGGAACTACGATGATCAGAAGGAGAGAGGGGCGGAAGCGACTAGAAGACGCTGCCGCCATGCGTATCAGATATTACTGTCAATGAACGAGGTCAGTTGGCCCTTGGCCAAGGCGCCTACTTTTTGCGCGGCCGGTACACCGTTCTTGAACAGGATCAGGGTCGGGATGCCACGAATACCAAACATCGCGGGTACCGCTTGATTGGAATCGACATCCATTTTTGCGACCTGGATTTTGCCATCGTATTCTTTGGCGACTTCTTCCAGGATCGGTGCAATCATTTTGCAAGGGCCACACCATTCGGCCCAAAAATCAACCAGTACAGGCTTGTCGGACTTCAGTACGTCAGCTTCAAACGAGGTGTCGGAAATATGTTTGATGGTGTCACTCATGTTGTCCTCGGCAGGAGGGGGAATCGGCCCGCTTTTTATTGTCTGGCCTGACGGCTTACGCTTCGCCTGCGATCATTGCACACACTGGAATGTGGCGCTCTTCTTATGTAGGGGAGTGATGCAAGGGGAGGCGCGGCGAGAACTCGGAGGTAATCATAACCGATTTTCCGGGAAAGTGCGGTCAGCCACCGCCGCCCTTGAGCGGTCGCATACAATGCCCGCAGGCCTTTGCAAATCAGCGGATGGCTTGCTTGTCGCCACATGATTTTTCGCCGCCTGCATGTCGATTACCCACCATTTCATCCCACCGGGCGCCAGATTCTGGACTGACGCTGCGCAGCGTCTGATAAATCGTGCCGAGGTACTGAACGTTCCGCTCGCATCGTGCATGGTTTTGGTGCCAGCCCCCGGGCATGGTGCGCTGCTTCGGCAAGGGTTGAGCGAGCAGCTGGGGCTGAGCTTCATACCACCGACGATTCAAACGCTCGATGACTACTTGCGATTGCAAGTGCCACCGGACGCAGCGGCGTTGCCGTCTGGCCGCGCCGAGCGGCTGCTGGAGTTGTACGCGTCGCTGCGCCAAACGCCCTGGCTGAAAAAACTGTTCGCAGCACGACGCAATACAGACCTGCTGCCGCTTGCACAGACATTGATTGATATCGCCGATGAGCTGACTCAAAACTTGTTACCGGCGGCGTTAGCTCAGCCCGATTCGGTCGGCGATCGTTGGCGTGCTGCACTTGCCTCGCTGTCACCACGTGGCATGACCTTGCTGTCGGATGAAGCGCAACTGGTTTGGCAGTTATGGCAAGTCGAGCGCGATGCGCGTGATCCCGCTGTGGTGCGTCACCATGCGCTGCAGTACCTTGCTGATCGGGCGAGCGTGCCGTTGTTTTGGTGCGGGTTTGAACAACCCGATGCGATTACAGCGGCATTTTTATCGACATGGCATCAACATCAGCCCGTCGACACCATTGCGCTGGATTGGCGTGTGGACGCACTACCGGCGCTATTTGCTTTGAGCTGGCCAGAGCTGATGTCGCCCGATGCGAATTCGGCGCCTGCGGCTCAAGCAGAAAACCTCATCGCAGGTCTTGAACACACTGATACTCATCGTCAAGTCAAAGCAGCGCAAACATTCAGTTTGTGCCCTGCCGCCAGCATGGAGCAGCAGGCACAAAGTGCCGCGCAGATCATCGTTGACTGGGTCGCCGCAGGTCGTCAGCGTATTGCGGTAATTCCACAAGACCGTTTGGTTGCGCGACGATTGCGTGCGCTACTCGAGCGGGCCGACATCGTCGTCGCTGATGACACCGGCTGGAAGTTATCAACCACGCGCGCGGCCAGTGTGCTGCATGCTTGGATCGCGTTGGCCAGTTCAGGCGGTGACGTGATGCGCTTGCTGGACTTTTTGCAATCGCCTTTCCAGCAACATCCATCG
>JBJTXC010000303.1:0-2334 GCA_046082065.1 Burkholderiaceae bacterium | reverse complement strand
CACAATCCGGCGCAACACCGCGCGAGATTGCTGCTGCAGGACAGCTGGTGATGCTCACCCAGCGTCTGGGTAAAAGTGCCAATGAATTCATGACACCGGATGGCATTAACCAGGACACCGCATTTCTGTTGGGTCATGATGCGGGTACCTTCAATGACATCGTGCATGGTTTTCTTGAGGGCAGCCCGGTACTACGACTGCCACCTACCACGCACGCTGATGCGCGTGGCCGTTTGGTCGAGTTACGTGATCAGTTCGCGATCTATCAGCGCGAGCTGTCCGGCGTATTAGGCAACCTGAAACACTTTATCGCTGCCAAAGAAGCCGAGCGCCGAATTTTTGTTGATAGCGAGTCACTGCGCGAGCGCTTGCTGAACTTGCAGCAGGCCTACCGTGGCAGTGAAGGCGGCGGCACTTTACGCTGGGCGTTGGTGGTGTGCGCCGCGCTGAGTGTGTTGTTGGGGTTGCTGGTCGCAGCATTACAGCTGCAGCAAAGCCGGCAATGCGCAACCGAGGCCGAGCAGGCACAAGTACAAGCGGAGCAGCAAGGACTCAAAGCGCTGGCAGATGAAGAAGAGGCACGACGCATCAATCAGCAGAATCAGGCGGCGATCCTGCGTCTGATGAATGAGCTGCAAGAAGTGGCAGAAGGTAACTTGACTATTCATGCAACGGTGTCCGAAAACATCACCGGTGCGATCGCCGACTCGGTTAACTTCACATTGGACGAACTGCGTCGGCTATTAGGCAAGGTGAGAGCAACCGCGCAGCAAGTGGCGAGCAGCTGCAGCACGGCGCAGGGTATCTCGGGCGATCTGTTAGCACTGGCCGCGCGTCAGTCGCAAGAAATTCAGCAAACCGGTCAGGCCGTACTGCAAATGGCGCAACAGATTCATCAGGTATCGCGCGCCGCGAGTGAATCAGCCGATGTGGCGCAAGCGTCGCTCAGCGCGGCCAAGCAAGGCGAGAGCGCAGTGCAGGATGCGATCGGTAGCATGCAGCAACTGCGCGAGCAGATGCAGGAAAGTGCCAAGCGCATCAAACGCCTGGGTGATTCGTCGCTGGAGATTGGCGATATTGTTGATCTGATTGCCGGCATCACCGAGCAAACTCAGGTGTTGGCGCTTAACGCAGCGATTCAGGCTGCATCGGCTGGCGAAGCGGGGCGCGGGTTTGCGGTGGTGGCAGAAGAGGTACAACGGCTGGCCGAGCGAAGCGGTGATGCAGCGCGCCAGATCGCGCAACTCGTTAAAACCGTGCAAGCCGATGCACAAGAAGCCGTGGCCGCGATGGAGCGATCGACTCAACGCGTGGTGGATGGTGCGCGACGCTCTGACAGCGCCGGTGCTGCATTGGCCGAGATACATCGAATATCGCAGCACCTGGCTGATTTGATCCGTGGCATCTCATCGGCTGCCGGCCAGCAAACCAGCTTGGCGGATCATGTCGCGCATCACATCGATAGCATTCTCACCGTGACCGAGCATACGCGTCAGGGCACGCAGATGACGGCAAATTCAGTCAGCGAGTTGGCGCTACTGGCGGATGAACTCGGTAGTGCCATCAACCGTTTCCGAATTGACGCTTCATCCGTGCAAGACCTGACTGCCGATGCGGATGGTCGAGTGCAGCGGGTGGTAGCACTCGCTGCACTCGCTGCGCTCGGCGAAACCATCACGCAATGCCTGAGCGAGATTGCGCGCGCATATCGGCAAGCCGATGCCCCATCGCTGGATCCTGCGATATCGGCGGATGCTGCCAGACAGTTAGCCCAGATCGATGGCGCGCTGATGCTGGCGGGCCAGCAAGGCTGGGCTGCGCTGGTTCGGCTGGTACATGAACAGCTGACGCAAAACCATCCGACGAGCCCGGTACGCGCTGCCGAGATCACACCGCAAGCCGCCGCTTCAATGGTGCGGCGACTACAGCTGGTTTTGCAGCGCGCGATCAAACAAACCCTGCTCGGTAAAACACGATCGACCGCCGAGTTGCTGCATTGTTGGCAGCAGCTCGAGATGGCTGAATGCAGTACCTCATTACACCCGGCGATGCTGGTGTCGCTCGCGTTGGATGCAGATGCCCTAGACAATGCGTCATTCACCAGCCGACTGGATCAACCATCAGATACGACGATGTTCGATCTTGGGGTTGGTGGGACGCGCGCTGCAGAAGTCGATGTCCATATCAATGCCGTTGCTGATTCCGACACCGAGGCAGATCAATTACTCCTTAATCTCCTGCGGGCTTAAGAAGAATCAAGTCTGCGAGATGCCGCACGATGGTTATCCGAACTATTTGGTCAAGCGGCGATATTCGCCGGTCAGTCGGGAACCT
>JBJTXC010000302.1:0-6376 GCA_046082065.1 Burkholderiaceae bacterium | reverse complement strand
ACAGTCAAAGACGCGCTCAAGGTTTTCCAACCGACGTTTGACAAAAAAATCGCCGCGCTCTGGCGCGCGAAGTTAGGTTTAGTGAGTGAGCAGGCAGATGATGATGCACTGGTTCGCGAATTACTCTCGCTGATGGCCGCGGCTCGGGTGGATTTTCCGGTATTTTTCCGTCGGCTCGCCAATCTGAAGCGTGATGAACCTGCCGCTGACGAACCGCTGCGCGATATGTTTATCGATCGCAGCGCGTTTGACGCTTGGTTAGTAAAATACCGTGCTCGGCTTGCTGCTGAACATAGCGTTGACGCTGCGCGTCAGGTCGCCATGAATCAAGTGAATCCGAAATTCGTTTTGCGTAACCACTTGGCACAAATCGCGATTGAAAAAGCGCAGCAAAAAGATTTCAGCGAAGTCGCGCGCCTGCTGCAGATTCTTCAGCGACCTTTCGACGACCAGCCAGAATATGAATCCTACGCTGCACTACCGCCCGATTGGGCGGCAGGTATCAGCGTGAGTTGTTCTTCTTGACATACAAACCGGGAACCCGGATGGAAACTAAAAAGATAGTCCGATCCGACGCCGAGTGGCGCGCACAACTCGAGCCCATGTCTTACGAGGTCACGCGTCACGCCGCAACCGAGCGCGCATTCACCGGTCGCTACTGGGATCATCATGAACACGGTATCTATCAGTGCGTCTGCTGCAATACGCCTCTGTTTACATCGGACACAAAATTTGATTCCGGCTGCGGCTGGCCGAGTTACTTCGAGGCGATTGACCCTGCCAACGTCGCTGAAAAAGTGGATCGCAGCCACGGCATGATCCGTACCGAAATTCTCTGCAAGGTGTGTGATGCGCATCTGGGTCATGTATTCCCTGATGGCCCACCACCAACCGGCCTGCGCTACTGCATCAATTCAGCTGCGCTGACCTTCACTCCCAAGACTTGAGTTAATCTCGATGAAGCTTTTATTCGACCTGTTTCCGGTCATATTTTTTTTTGCGGTCTTCAAATTCGCTGGCGCGCAGCCAGAGGCGGCGCAGGCATTTGCGAGCCAATATCTGTCGTTTCTGGTGGTTGATGGCGCAATCTCTGCCCAGCAAGCGCCGATACTGCTTGCCACCGCAGTCGCGATTCTGGCCACCCTGGCGCAGGTGGTCTGGCTGCTGCTCCGACGCCGCCATGTCGATACGATGTTGTGGGTTTCGTTGGTGATCATCGTCGTGTTTGGCGGCGCAACGATTTATTTTCATGACGAGCTGTTCATCAAGTGGAAGCCGACGGTGCTGTATTGGTGTTTCTCGCTGGCCTTGTTGGGTGCGCAGCTCATTCTGCGAAAGAACCTGATTCGCTCGCTGATGGGTCAGCAAATGACGCTGCCCGACCCGGTATGGGGCAAACTCAATCTGGCATGGGGTGCGTTCTTCGCCGCGATGGGTGTGTTGAATCTTTACGTGGCATTTAATTTTCCGCTCGAGCTTTGGGTCAATTTCAAAATGTTCGGCTTCCTCGGGCTGATGATCGCCTTTGTCATTGCACAAACTGCTTACCTGTCGCGCTACCTGAAAGAACCAGAATAAAAGGCCGCCAATGAACCGGGTTGAACGTATTCAAACACTGCTGCATGCCTCTCTTGCGCCTGCGGCATGTGCAGTCGATGATGAATCTCACCTGCACGCCGGGCACGCTGGCGCGGCCTCGGGCGGCGGGCACTATCGGCTCAGGCTGGTGTCGGCGCGCTTCGAGGGCTTGAGCAAAGTAGCCAGACACCGTCTGGTGTATGATGCGCTGCACGAGATGATGCCGCAGGAAATTCACGCATTGGCAATGACCCTGCTCACTCCCGGCGAAGCAGCAACCGGCTGATGCCGACCAGCGCCAGCTATCTTTTCAACCACGCATACAACCCCACAATGAAGAATACGAACTATCTCAGGCTGCTCGCCGTCAGTGCGTTTGCAGTGGCACTTCCTGCAACCGCGCAAAACCTTGCCATCGTCAACGGCAAAGCCATTCCCTCCTCGCGCGTCGAGGTCATGGTCAAGCAAATGGTGCAGCAGGGTCAAAAAGATTCGCCCGAAATGCGCTCGATGATCAAAGAAGAATTGATCAACCGCGAAATTCTTGCGCAAGAAGCAGACCGCCAAGGTGTGTCGTCGCGGCCCGAAATCAAAAATCAAGTTGATCTCGCAAGACAATCCATTGTGATTCGTGCATTGGCACAAGAATTCATCGCGAAAAATCCGGTCAAGGACGACGAGATGAAGGCTGAGTACGCCAAGTTCAAGTCGCAGTCACAAGGCAAGGAATACCACGCGCGCCATATCCTGGTTGAGAAAGAAGATGACGCCAAAGCGATCATCACCAAGCTCAAAGCGGGTGGCAAGTTTGAAGAGCTTGCAGCGCAATCGAAAGACCCAGGCTCAGCCGCGCAAGGTGGCGACCTCGGCTGGGCACCGCCTGATGCATTCGTCAAAGAATTCTCCGAGGCGATGGTGTCACTGAAAACAGGTGACTACACACAAACACCGGTGCAAACTCAGTTTGGTTTCCATGTCATCAAACTAGAAGAAACGCGCGATGCGCAGCTGCCGAGTTTTGATGAAGTGAAGCCACAAATCGCCGAATCGCTGCAGCAGCGCAAGCTGCAACAGTTTCAGCAAGATTTGAAGAAGAAAGCGAAAATCCAGTAACGGGCTGTATCCGAAGTAATGCGCTGCTACGTTTTATTTTGGGCAGTGCAAGAAATTAAAGAATTTCCTGGATCCCGGCCTGCGCCGGGATGACGATATTCAAGTCTGCATCACTATAGGGTTCAATTTCGCACCACTAAAGTGTTAATTGCTGCCGCGATACAGTCTTCAAGTCTGCTGCACTAAATTCGTCATCCCGGCGCAGGCCGGGATCCAGAGTTTTAAACTGGTTTTGGTGCAATCAAGATTTAAAAGCCTACGCCTCAGCTGACCCAGCGGCGAGCGTTTTGAAACATTCTCATCCAAGGCGCATGGTCACCCCAGCCATCTGGATGCCAAGAGTTGATCACGCTTCTGAATACCCGCTCCGGGTGCGGCATCATCACGGTAAAGCGACCATCCTCGTTCGTCACTGAGGTAATACCACCGGGTGAACCATTCGGGTTGAGCGGATAAGATTCAGTCGGCTGACCACGGTGATCAATAAATCTCAGCGCGACCTTAACCGCGTGCTCATGACCGGTGTGCGCAAAATTAGCGAAGCCCTCGCCGTGCGATACCGCAATCGGTGCGTGGGTACCGGTCATACCTGTAAAGAAAATCGAGGGCGAATCCAACACCTCAACCATCGCGAAGCGTGCCTCAAACTGCTCGGATACATTGCGCGTGAATTTAGGCCAGTGCTCGGCGCCCGGAATAATCGACTTCAAGCTGCTCATCATCTGGCAACCATTGCATATACCCAGACCTAAGCTGTCACTGCGATTGAAAAACTGCGAGAACTGTTCCGACAACACGGGGTTGAACAAAATCGTTTTTGACCATCCTTCGCCAGCACCCAACACGTCGCCATACGAAAACCCACCGACCGCAATCAGCCCTTTAAAGTCTTTCAGCGTGGTGCGTCCGGCAATCAGATCACTCATGTGCACATCTACCGCTTCGAACCCGGCTTTGTGCATGACATAAGCCGTCTCGACATGGGAGTTGACGCCCTGCTCTCGCAAAATTGCCACTCTCGGACGAACGCCGCTTACGATAAAAGGCGCGGCAATATCCTCAGCCATATCGAAGCTGATTTTGGGTGAGATACCGGGATCAGCTTCATCAAGTATGCGGTCATACTCGGCATCAGCGCAGGCAGGGTTGTCGCGCAAACGCGCGATACGCCAACTGGTTTCGCTCCAGAACCGATGCAGCGCCGTCCGCGGCTGCTGATAAATCACTTTCGCATCGCGAGTGAACTCGATCACCTGACGGTCATTTAATTTACCGATGATATGGCTGCAAGCACCCAAACCATGCTCACGCAAGATGTTCATTACTTCAGATTTTTGCTCAGCGTGAACCTGTATCACCGCGCCAAGCTCTTCGGCAAACAAAGCGCGTAGCGTCAGATGATTGCGCCTGACTTCAACCTGGCTGGCCCAGTTTTTGGAATCACCCCAGTCACTGGCGTGCTCGCCTTCACTCACCAGAATATCCAGGTTCACTGTCAAGCCCGCACGTCCGGCAAACCCCATCTCGCACAGCGTTGCGAACAAGCCGCCATCAGAGCGATCGTGATAGGCCAGCAGCATCCTCTGCTGATTCATCTGCTGTATCGCTTCAAAAAACTGGCGTAGATCATCTGTGCTGTCGACGTCCGGCACCTGGTCACCGAGTTGCTGCATCACTTGCGCCAATGCAGACGCCGCCATACGGTTCTTGCCGCGACCCAGATCAATTAGAATCAGTGCGGTATCACCAACATCAGTGCGTAATTGAGGCGTCAGCGTGGCGCGTACATCAGCTACCGGTGCAAACGCAGACACAATTAACGACACGGGTGAAACTACGGCCTTGTCACCTTCGTCATCTCGCCAGGTGGTGCGCATCGATAAAGAATCTTTACCCACGGGTATCGATAAACCCAGTGCCGGACAAAGCGCCATACCCACCGCATTTACCGTATCGAACAAAGCGGCATCCTGACCGGGTTGACCGCAGGCGGCCATCCAGTTGGCGGAAAGTTTGATGTCGGTGATGTGGCTGATTGAGGCGGCTGCGATATTGGTGATGGCCTCACCCACTGCCATGCGGCCAGACGCTGGCGCATCCAGCACTGCTAACGGGGTGCGCTCGCCCATCGCCATCGCTTCGCCCAAATAGCCTTCGTGGCTGAGCGTGGTCACGGCACAGTCAGCCACTGGCACCTGCCACGGGCCGACCATCTGATCGCGCACCGTATGCGCACCGACCGAGCGGTCGCCGATCGTAATCAAAAAAGATTTATCAGCGACGGTGGGTAGTTTCAATACCCGCTCAGCGGCTAGGTCTAGAGTGATGCCGGTCAAGTCCAGCGGCGGCGCGGTACGCTGCTGGCGTGTGACATCGCGATGCATTTTGGGTGGTTTGCCGAGCAATACATCCATTGGCATATCGACCGGCGTATTGTCATGCTCAGGGTCGATGACTCGTAGCTGTCGCTCTTCAGTGGCCGTGCCCACGACCGCAAACGGGCAGCGCTCGCGTTCACACAAACCGCGAAACAGCGGCAAGCTTTCCGGGGTAATCGCGAGCACATAACGCTCTTGCGATTCATTACTCCAGATTTCTTTGGGTGCGAGGCCACTCTCTTCCAGCGGCACTTTGCGCAAATCGAATACTGCGCCGCGGCCAGCATCATTGGTCAGCTCCGGAAATGCGTTCGACAAGCCGCCTGCACCCACATCATGTATCGATAACACCGGATTGCGATCACCCATGGCCCAGCATGCGTTGATCACTTCTTGCGCACGGCGCTGTATTTCCGGGTTACCGCGCTGTACCGAATCAAAATCCAGATCCGCAGTGTTCGTGCCGGTCGCCATGGATGATGCAGCACCACCCCCCATACCGATTCGCATGCCCGGGCCGCCGAGCTGAATCAACAGACTACCGACTGGCAGCGGATTTTTGTGCGTATGCAGCGACGAGATATTGCCCAAGCCACCCGCGATCATGATCGGCTTGTGATACCCGTAAATCGTGCCGCCTATGTTTTGTTCATAGCTGCGGAAGTATCCCGTGAGGTTCGGCCGACCAAACTCATTGTTAAAGGCTGCGCCACCGAGCGGACCGTCGATCATGATCTGCAATGGCGAGGCGATACGCTCCGGCTTGCCGGTCATACGTGAATCACCATGGCTGAGTCGCTGCTCGGTCGGCTGCGTGACATCGCGAGCGTTTTCCCAGGGCTGTACCGCATGGGTGATCATTAAATTCGATACGCTGAATCCGTTCAGCCCGGCTTTGGGCTTGGCACCGCGCCCCGTCGCACCCTCATCACGAATCTCACCGCCCGCACCCGTAGACGCGCCGGGAAATGGCGAAATCGCGGTCGGATGGTTATGCGTTTCCACCTTCATCAGAATATGGGTCAGCTCTTGCGAGGGCTGATAGGCCATACCTTGATCGGCGCGCGGATAAAAACGCATGGCGCTGCCGCCTTCAATAATGGACGCATTGTCGGCATACGCGACGACGGTCCCCTTGGGCTGCTGCTGATGTGTGTGCTTGAGCATCGAGAACAGGGAGCGCAGCTGCGGCTCACCGTCGATGGTCCAATCGGCATTAAAAATCTTATGCCGGCAATGCTCGCTATTCGCTTGCGCGAACATCATCAACTCAACATCGGTCGGATTACGACCCGCCTGAGTAAACG
>JBJTXC010000301.1:0-5743 GCA_046082065.1 Burkholderiaceae bacterium | reverse complement strand
GCGCAGCGTCTCGGCGAAATGCCGCATGGCGGAGAGGAACATCACGATGCGGGCTTTGTGCGACCAAACGACCGTGGCCTCGCTGGGGGCCTCGATCATCAGCACCGCATCGCATGCGGGATCAAAGTCGGTCAGGGCCGGACTGTTGAGGCTCAATTGATCGCCGAGTACCAATATCAAAGTTCGCATTAAGTCTCTGGTTCCGATTTATCTGGGTTTCAAATTCAAAGCACGTGGTGAAGGCGCTAGCCCCAGGCCTGCGCCGGCATGACTCGCTAAGGTAAGCAGGGCGGGAGCAAGCGCTGCCGAAGCGTTGCAAGCAGCGGGTCGAGATGCTTATTTTGATACAAAAGCAACTTTATTCAATTTGCTGCTTTAATACGGTGGCTTGGCCAGCAAAAGCAGCATCAATACGCGAAGTCAGAACTGGCCTAAAAGCATCATTTTTCCGCCGCCGGAAAGATTTTTCAAACTAGGCTAGACTAATCCAATCGGGATTAATTCTATAGGTGTCAAAGCGATGAAAACGCCTCTGACTCTGCATTACAAAACAATCACATCATCTTTGGTTTTACTGTCGGCGCTGCTGCCGGGGTTTGCGGCTGCAGCCAGCTGCCCGGCGCTACTGAATCACAAGTTCAATCGACTGCAAGACGAGGCGCAACAGGATTTGTGTCAGTATGCGGGTAAAGCGGTATTGGTTGTAAATACGGCGAGCTATTGCGGTTTCACTTCGCAGTATGACGGTTTGGAAAAGTTGTACGCAAAGTACAAGGAAAAAGGTTTGGTGGTGTTGGGTTTCCCGTCGAATGATTTTTCGCAGGAGCCCGACGACAACAAGAAAATCGCAGACTTCTGCCACAACACCTATGGTGTGAAGTTTCCGATGTTCTCGAAAAGCTCGGTGAAGGGTAAGGAAGCCAATCCTTTGTTCTCCGCGCTGACCAAAGCGGGCGCGAAAGAGCCTTCTTGGAATTTCAACAAGTATCTGATCGACCGCGATGGCAAACTGGTCGGCAGTTTCGGCAGCATGACACGGCCTGACGACAAGTCTTTCGTCAGCGCACTCGAAAAAGCGCTCGGACCACAGTAGCGCAAGCTTTTAAGCTGCGACGCCTCCCGGCTGACCGCTGGCGGCACGCCAGGGTGACCTTCCCCCCGATCCTAGTCACTTCCTGTCGGGCGTCGTAGCACTTTTATTCTTGATTGTCAGGACTCGATATGAAGATCGCAGTCGTTGGATCCGGCATCTCCGGATTGTCCGCCGCTTGGCAATTGTCACGCGATGGTCATGAAGTTGCGCTATACGAAGCCGGTGATTATTTTGGCGGACATACGCATACGGTTGATGTCGATATCGATGGTCAGCGTTTTGGTGTGGACACCGGGTTTTTGGTATTCAACCATCGAACCTATCCGAATCTGGTGCGCTTGTTTGAGCAACTGGATGTTCACACCAGCGCGAGTGATATGTCGTTCGCGGTAAAAATGCCGATGTCATCGGATGTTGGCTCGCGCACGCTGGAATGGGCCGGCAGTAACCTGGATACTGTATTCGCACAGCGCCGCAATCTGCTCTCACCGCGCTTCTGGCGCATGTTGCGCGACATCGTGCGCTTTAATCGACAGACCACCGAGCTGGCGCTGACTGAAGGCGCGATGGACGAGATTCCGCTCGGTGATTTTCTGAATGAAAACCGCTACAGCACTGAATTTCGTGATTGGTATTTACTGCCGATGGCAGGCTGCATCTGGTCTTGCCCGACCGAGCAGATGCTCGCTTTTCCACTCGCGACCTTCGTACGTTTCTGCCACAACCATGGTCTGATTCAAGTAAACAACCGCCCGCAATGGCATACCGTGACCGGCGGCGCGCGTCATTACGTGGAAAAAATGCTGGCCATCATTGCTCATCCTTACTTGAGTACAGCAGTGACCTCGGTACGGCGTGTGCCGCTGGGGTCGAGCTATCAGGTACGTATTGAATCTGCTCGCGGTATGCAGTTGTATGACCACGTGGTCCTCGCAGCGCACAGCGATCAATCGCTCAAGTTGCTGCACGATGTCAGCGATGCAGAGCGCGCTGTATTGGCAGCGGTCGGCTACCAACCGAACCTGGCCGTCTTGCACACAGACGCCAGCTGCTTGCCGCAATCTCGCAAGGCCTGGTCAGCGTGGAACTATGAAAGCGCAGGCCCGGGCGAACCGAATGTTTGCGTGCATTACTTGCTGAACAAATTGCAACCGCTACCCGTCAAAACACCTGTCATCGTCTCTCTTAACCCGATACACGCCCCCGACCCAGGCAAAGTGCTGGCAAGCTTCGATTATGCGCACCCGGTGTTCGATGGGCCCGCGGTTGATGCGCAACGCAAGCTGCGCGCGCTGCAAGGTCAACGCAACACGTGGTTTGCCGGCGCCTGGACAGGCTATGGCTTTCATGAAGATGGGCTGAAGTCAGGTTTGTCAGTCGCGGCAGCGATCGCTGCCCTGGCTGACGCACCGGTCAGACAGGCTGCATAAGGTCTGCCACATGAATACGGCACGCGCGATGATCAGCATGGGGTCGGTCCGACATCAACGGCTGCGCCCCGCATCGAATGTGTTTAGTTACGGCGTGTTCACGTTGATGCTGCCGTTGCGTAGCCTGGGCGATAGCGCATTGGGTAGCAAGCTATGCTCGCGTAACCGCTTCAACTTGCTGTCGTTTCATGACAGCGATCATGGCGACGGCAAGACACCCTTACTGCTCTGGATTGATCAGTTATTACGTAGCGAAGGCATCACCGATGCCGATGGCGAGGTTTGGCTGCAGACGTTTCCGCGCGTGCTGGGTTATGTGTTTAACCCAGTGTCTTTCTGGTTTTGTCATCGGCATGATGGTGCGCTGCGCGCGATTGTGTGCGAAGTGAACAATACCTTTGGCGAGCGTCATTGCTATCTGCTGGATAGCGGCGGGGTTATGCAATGGGGGCAGTCGCACACCGCCAGCAAAGTTTTTCATGTTTCACCATTTTGTGCCGTGGATGGCAGCTACCGCTTCCGCTTCATGCGCACCATACAAAATATAAAAGGCGCCAATACAGAGCGCATAGTGGCACGCATCGATTATCACGATGCACAAGGACCCTTGCTACTCACCAGTGTGAGCGGCAAGTTACGAGCGTTAAATGATGTACGCGCAGCGCAGGCATTTTTGCGCTACCCACTGATGAGCTTCGGCGTGATTGCCCGTATTCACTGGCAAGCGCTCAGGCTGTTCATCAAGCGCGTGCCATTTTTCAGCAAACCACATCCTCCACAGAAAGCTCTCAGTCGATGAATAAATCTTTGAGTGTCAGCCTAGAGCTGGCGTCGCAGCCCGCTGCGCAAGACGCATCGCGTATTCCCATGCCACCGCAGGCGCGACTATTACTTCAGATGCTGCGTCGTTTGCAGCATGGTGCGCTACGCCTGACCTGCCCGGATGGCAGCGTGCTGCAATTTGGCGAAGGCGATGCGCCGGTCTACCTGCGACTCAACAATTGGAAGCCCTGCCTTGCTGCGATGAAGTCCGGCGACATCGGCTTCGCCGAGAGTTTTATTGCAGGCGACTGGCACACGGATGACCTGGCCGGTTTGCTGCAACTGCTGGTACGTAATCGCAATGCCCTGGAAGATGCGATTTACGGTAGCTGGTGGGGTGGGCTGCTATATCGGGTTCGCCATCTGTTTAACCGCAACTCGAAAGCTGGCAGCCGCCGCAATATCCACGCGCACTACGATATCGGCAATGCGTTTTATCGCTTGTGGCTGGATCCATCCATGACTTATTCCAGCGCGCTGTTCAATGCACCGACCATGAGCTTGCAAGAGGCACAGCACGCCAAGTACGGGCGCATCCTGTCGCAACTGAATGTGAGTGAAGGGGCGCGCTTGCTCGAGATCGGTTGCGGCTGGGGTGGTTTCGCTGAGCTCGCCACGCGCAATGGCATGCACCTGACAGGGTTGACGATTTCAACCGAGCAGTTGGCATTTGCCGAACAACGTCTGCAAAACGCTGGTCTGGCTGAGCGAGCTGAATTAAGGCTGCAAGACTACCGTGATGCGTCGGGCGAGTTTGATGGCATCGCCTCGATCGAGATGTTCGAAGCGGTGGGCGAGCAGTACTGGGATAGTTACTTCAGCACCGTCGCAAGTCGACTGAAGCAAGGCGCGCTTGCTTGCATACAAACCATCACGATTGATGATGCGCTGTTTGACCGTTACCGCAAAGGCAGCGATTTTATTCAGCAATACATCTTCCCGGGTGGCATGCTGCCGTCGCCCAGCGTATTTCGTGCGCATGCTGAACGCCATAGCCTGCAAGTTGTGGATGCATTTGCTTTTGGTTTGGACTACGCGCGCACGCTGGCTGAATGGCATCAGTCGTTTAACGCGGTACTGCCTGAGGTGAGGACGCAAGGTTTTGATGAGCGCTTTATCCGTACCTGGCAGTTTTACCTGGCGTATTGCGAAGCCGGGTTCCGCGAACACAATATCGATCTGTACCAGTTCACGCTGCGCAAACCGTAAACACCATGCTGTCTCAATCAAGCGTGCGCCGCATTGTCTTGTCGTTACTGATTCTGGCATCGCTACCGGGTGTCTTGCTGGTGTCGCTCGCCAGCCTGCCGTCTGTCGCCCTGGCCAACGCCACCGTGCTAAAGCAAGTGCTGCCCGATGCCACCATTATCGGTAGCGGGAGTTTCCGTTGGCTTGGGTTGAAGTTATACGATGCATCCTTGTGGGCCGCGCGTAGCAACTTCAACCCGGATCAGTGGCAAAGCGCGCCGCTTGCACTCGAGTTGAACTATGCGCGCTCGCTTGAAGGCAAACGCATTGCAGACGCCAGCATCGATGAAATGAAAAAACTGGGTATCGGCAACCCGACGCAGCACAAAGCGTGGGGCGAGGCGATGAAGCAGGTATTTCCAGACGTCGACAAAACCACCCAGCTCACGGGTGTTTATTTTCCGGGACAAGCCACCCGATTCTTTCGTAATGGCACGCCAATAGGTGATATTGCCGACCCTGCGTTTGGGCCGGCCTTCTTCGCGATCTGGCTGCACCCCAACACCACGGCGCCCAAGCTGCGCACTGCACTGCTCGGCCAGTGATGTCGCTCTCGCGTGCGCAACTGTTTGCGTACGGTGCCTTCGGTCTTCCGCTGGCGCTGGTCGCACTACCGATATACGTGATGGTGCCGCAACTGTATGCCGCACAACTCGGCATGTCGCTGGCAACCGTTGGTACCTTGCTGCTGGGTGCGCGCACTTTGGATGCGTTGATTGATCCACCCCTGGGCCGTTGGATGGATAGCACAAAATTCGGTGGCTACCCTGGCTTTGTTTTGCTAGCGCTGCCCTTGTTGGCGATAGGCTTCGGCGCATTGATGTTGCCGCCGTCACTTTCATCGGATGGACTCGTGCTTTGGTTCGGTGCCAGCCTGGTGCTGGTGTATCTCGGCTACTCAATGGCCACCATCGCGCATAACAGCTGGGGGGCGCGCCTGACCCAGCAGCGGGGTGAACGCACCCGACTCACCGCAATTCGTGAAGGCTGTGCGCTGATCGGGGTGGTACTGGCCGCGGTGCTGCCGCCGCTGGTGGGGCGTACCGGTTTGTGTATCAGCTTTGTTGTGTTGCTGCTGATTGGCGCAGCCTTGCTACTGAAACGTTCGCCACGTGCTGCAAGCATGGCTGAACCCAGACCAAGCGTGCAC
>JBJTXC010000300.1:0-3551 GCA_046082065.1 Burkholderiaceae bacterium | reverse complement strand
CTCATGATCATCACATGCAAAAACTTATTCAAGTACATGCCGAGCCCGCTCGCGTTGCTGCGGGCCGCATTGCTTTGGACACTGTTCATGCCAGCATGGGCGCTCGCTGCTGCCGATACGCATGAGTTTCGTTTGGCGAATGGCTTGAAGCTGATCGTGAAAGAAGATCACCGCGCACCGACGGTGGTGAATATGGTCTGGTACCGCGCCGGCAGCATCGACGAGCTGAGCGGCACGACGGGTGTTGCGCATGTGCTGGAACACATGATGTTCAAAGGCACCAAGAAGCTCAAGCCGGGTGAGTTCAGCAAGCGCGTGGCTGAGCTGGGTGGACGGGACAATGCATTCACCAGCAAGGATTACACCGCCTACCATCAGCAAGTGGAGCGCTCGCGTCTGGCGCAAGTGATGGCGTTGGAAGCCGATCGCATGCAAAACCTCACCATGGATCCGGCCGAGTTTGGTAAAGAGATCAAAGTGGTGATGGAGGAACGTCGGTTACGTACCGAAGACAAGCCACTTTCCTTGTTGCGCGAGGCGCTGTATGCCACCGCGTTTGTGGCCAGTCCGTATCGTCATCCGGTAGTTGGATGGATGGATGACCTGCAAAATATGACCGCAGCCGATGCACTGGCCTGGTACCAGCGCTGGTACGCGCCCAACAATGCCGTGGTGGTGATTGCAGGTGATGTTGATCCGCAGCAGGTGCTGAAGCTGGCCGAAAAATATTTCGGTGCCATCCCACCCAAGACCCTGCCAAGAACCAAGCCGCAACAAGAGCCAATCCAAAACGGCATTCGTCGGGTCAATGTCAAAGCGCCGGCTGAGAATCCGTTCTTGATGATGGCCTATAAAGTACCGCGCTTGCTCGACATAGAAAAAGACGAAGAGCCCTACGCACTCGAGTTACTGGCGGCTGTGCTCGATGGCTATGACAATGCGCGCTTGCCCGCCAAGTTGGTGCGCACTGATCGCATCGCAAATTCAGTAGACGCAGGTTATGACGGTATTGGCCGCGGACCTACATTGTTCATATTGGCCGGCGCACCCACCAAAGACAGCAGCGTAGAAAAACTCGAAGCAGCACTGCGCGCAGAAGTAGCTCGGATTGCGCAGGATGGCGTGTCTGTGCAGGAGCTTAAGCGGGTAAAGGCGCAAGTGATTGCAGGCCAGGTTTACAAGCGCGACTCGGTGTTCGGGCAAGCGATGGAAATTGGTTCAGTCGAGTTATCGGGTATCTCGCACAAGCAGATCGATCGCATGATCGAGCGACTGTCATCGATCACGCCGCAGCAAGTACAAGCCGTCGCGCAAAAATATTTTAGTGATGACCAATTGACCGTTGCCACTTTGACGCCACTACCGCTACCGGCGCAGACTGAGCGTACACCTGAAGTGCCGGGACTACGTCATTAAGGACATCATCATGCTGAAGAAATTTGTCATTGTTTTGCTGCTGACCGCGAGTGGCTTTGCACACGCTGCGCTGAAAATTCAGCACTGGGTACTTGATAACGGCGCGCGCGTGTACTTCGTCGAGAACCACACCATCCCCATGCTGGATGTGAACCTCGACTTCGATGCAGGTAGCCGGCGCGACCCAGCTAATAAAGCAGGCCTCGCCTCGCTCACGAACGGCATGTTTGCGCGCGGTATTGCCCAGGCCACGCTGCCGGATGGCGGCGTCGAGCCTGCCATGTCAGAGGCGGATATTTCCGACGCGATCGCAGACACTGCGGCGCAGCGTGGCGGTGGGGTGAGTACAGATCGGGGTAGTGTGTCGATTCGTACGCTGTCTTCGCTTGCAGAGCGCGAGCAATCGATCAAACTGTTGGCGCGCTTGCTGGCGCACCCGAGTTTTCCGCCGGATTTGTTTGAGCGTGACAAGGCGCGCACTGTTGCTTCGATACGCGAGGCAATGACGCGCCCGGATGCCATCGCAAGCAAAGCGTTTTGGCGACTGAACTACGGTACGCATCCGTATGGTGCCGAGGCGACGGTGGAGTCGGTACAAGCCGCAACACGTGACGATCTGGTGCGATTTCATCGTGAGCACTATGTTGCCAACCGTGCTGTCGTGGCGATGATTGGTGACATCACGCGCGCTGAAGCCGATGCGATTGCGAAAGAATTGACGCGTCGATTACCTCAAGGCACCACCTTGCCCGAGTTACCAAAGGTTGCTGTGCCCAATGGCACCGAGCAGCGTATTGCTCACCCTGCATCGCAAGCCCATATTCTTTTTGGTTTGCCGACCTTGGCACGCAGCGACCCCGACTTCTTCGCGCTGACCGTAGGTAACTATGTATTGGGGGGTGGCGGCTTCGTTTCACGTTTGACGCGAGAGGTGCGCGAGAAACGCGGTCTGGCCTACAGCGCCTACAGTTATTTCAACCCGATGGCGCAACCCGGGCCTTACATGGCCGGCTTGCAAACGCGTAAAGATCAAGCCGATGATGCGCTCAAAGTAATGCGCGAGACCATCGACGCCTTTGTGCGCACGGGCCCCACCGAAGACGAATTGCGTGCTGCAAAAGATAACCTGATTGGTGGCTTCGCACTGCGCATTGATAACAACCGCAAGATACTCGATCACATCGCTAATATCGGTTTTTATCAGATGCCACTCGATTATCTTGATACCTGGACTCAGCAAGTGGCTAAGCTGAGCGTGGCTGATATACGGGCTGCGTTTCAGCGCAAGCTTGTGATGGATCGCATTATCACGGTTGTCGTTGGTGCCGAAGGAAAATCGAACTAACCTTCACCGGCGTGACGGAATTTGGATTCGTCCTTTGATCATAGAATTTGGATGACGCATTCGATGATAGACGCTCAATGTCGCGGCGCCATACGGTCAAGGGCCAGACGACGCTTTGATAGCCTAAGCTTGTGAACAATCATCGTCGCCCGCAGCAAGTTCGCATCATTGCCGGACAGTGGAAACGCACACCACTGTCTGTAGCTAACGTCGATGGTTTGAGACCGACCCCTGATCGGGTGCGTGAAACGGTATTCAATTGGCTGGAGCATTTACAAGACCGACGTTGGGATAACCGCCGCTGTCTGGATTTATTCGCCGGTACCGGCGCATTGGGTTTTGAGGCGGCCAGCCGTGGTGCCGCCGAGGTCGTGATGGTGGAGTCGAATCCAGTCGCGCTAAAAAACTTGCAGGCAGTCTGCGACAAGCTGAAGGCGCAACAGGTTGTGCTGCGACCGGGAGACGCCTTGCATGTGCTGCCCACGCTCTCAGGCAAGTTCGACGTGATTTTTCTCGACCCCCCGTACCAGCAACGACAATTACCAAGCCTGTTACCCGCCTGCCTGGCGCGCTTGAATCAGGGCGGTTTGGTCTACCTTGAGTCTGATCAGGCATTGGGTCCGGCAGATTCAACCCGCCAGACAACCGATTCACGCGCGCAAGCATGGCTCAGCGGCTGGGAGGTGGTCCGTTCCGACAAGGCTGGGCAGGTGAATTTTGCGCTGCTGCGCCCCGTCGCTCGATGAATTTGCTTGGCGGGCGCTGCCTTGGGGCATAATGCGCATCCCAA
>JBJTXC010000299.1:0-4369 GCA_046082065.1 Burkholderiaceae bacterium | reverse complement strand
GTCACTCGGATTGCCAGCGTGCAGAATATCTCGCATACGTCGCTCGACATTACCCAGCGCTTGCGGGTGTGAGTAAATATAAAACTGCCGCGCTCGTATCGCATCAAATGTGATTTGCGCCACCTCGGCCGCGCTTACTTTGCCGGCGCTGACCGCTTTTTCCAACATGAGTTGTGACACCTGCTGGCTACGGGTCGGTGCTGCGTCAGCTCTCACATCGGTGGGTCGTACGCTATCGGAGTGACTAATCCCGGTGGGTACGAAGTAAGGACACAGTACAGACACACCGACACGCGTCTCGATCAAGCCGAGGTCGTGATACAGCGTTTCAGACAAAGCCACCACTGCATGCTTGGACACGTTATAGATACCCATCGCCGGCGGCGTCAGCAAGCCGGCCATCGACGCCGTGTTAATGATATGTCCCTCGAAGTTTGGATCAGCCTTGGCGCTGGCCAGCATCAGCGGCGTGAACACGCGCACACCATGAATCACACCCCACAGGTTCACACCTAGCACCCATTCCCAATCTTGCTGAGTGCTCTCCCACACCAGGCCACCTGCGCCCACGCCAGCGTTATTAAACAGCACATGCACCACGCCGAAACGCTGCAGTGTCGCCTGCGCAAGTGATTCAAGCTGATCCCCGTGGCGCACATCACATATTTGGCTGAGCACCGCTGCGCCGAGATGGGTCGCGTCTTGTGCGGTTTGCTGCAGACCCTGCTGGTTCACATCGGCCAGCACCAAACGCATGCCGAGCTTTGCGCCCAACAGCGCGAATTCCCGACCGAGCCCACTACCCGCGCCGGTGATAACAACAACTTTTTCGGTGAAGGTTTGCATACCCAGGTGCCGGCCTGACGTCGCGTCAGATCAGCTTGACCAATTGCTTACCCATGTTCTTGCCACGCAGCAGACCGATGAACGCCTCCGGGGCCGAAGCAAGGCCTTCTGATACGGTCTCTCGGTACTTCAACTGCTGCTTGGCTACCAACTGGCCCAATTCAGATAAGCCTTGAGACCATACATCAAGATGCTCGGTAATGATGAAGCCTTGCACCATCAAACGCATCGACAATACTTTATGCAGTGCATGAATCGGCATGGGTTGGCCGTCATAACCGGAGATCAAACCACACAGCGCCACTCTGCCAAACGGATTCATCTGGGCCAGCGTTGCATCCATCACGACGCCGCCGACGTTCTCGAACAAGCCATCGATACCATCCGGCACCGCGGCTTTCAAATCCTTGAACAGGTTCCCCGCTTTGTAGTCGATACAGGCGTCGAAACCGAAACTGTTCACCACCAGATCACATTTCGCTTTACCGCCCGCAATGCCGACCACACGGCAGCCCTGCAGTTTGGCGAGTTGGCCGACCACGCTGCCCACCGCGCCACTGGCGGCAGAGACCGCGAGGGTTTGCCCGGGCTTGAGCTTCAGGATGTGGTTCAAGCCGTACCATGCGGTCATACCCGGCATGCCTACAACGCCGAGATACGCTGACAAGGGAATGTGCGTGCTGTCGACCTTCCTGAGCATGCTGCCATCTGACACACCCATCTCGCTCCAGCCCTGCATGCCAACCACATGATCGCCCGCTGCAAACTTTGGATGCTTTGAAGCCACCACCTCGCCCACAGTGCCGCCGACCATTACCTCATCAATCGCCTGCGGCGCTGCATAGCTCTTGATGTCTTCCATGCGCATTCGCATGTAAGGGTCCAGCGACAGATAATGATTGCGGATTAATAATTGCCCATCGCTGATGTCTGGCACGGGTACGGTTTCCAGTCGAAAATCGCTGGGTGCCACGTTACCTTTGGGGCGAGCAGCAAGCACAATGCGCTGATAAGTTTGCACGAGATAAGATCCGGTCGATGAGAAGAAAAAACGCAATGAGCCATGCCTGATGGCATCGTCTGATCGAGCATAGCACAGCAGCTTTTGCCATTAATTGCCCGAAAAACCCGGCTTTCTGCCGTAAGGTTTTGTAAGTTTCAAGAAAGCGAACTGTAAGTTTTGAAACCTAAACTGATTCGCTGAACTTATCCCTCTAGGTTGATGGCATCGGCAACCAACGCCGCCAGCAACCTGACGCGATAGGTTCATCATGCGGCGGATATCCGTTGCGAAAATATAAATATAGGGAGACACAATGGCCACAGATCAGGCAACCGACCACGTGATCACGCCAGAAGAGCGAAAGGTCATTTTCGCCTCGTCGCTAGGTACGGTATTCGAGTGGTACGACTTCTACTTGTACGGGTCGCTCGCGGCGATTATCGCAAAGCAGTTTTTTGCGGGCACTGACCCAAATACAGCATTCATTTTTGCGCTGCTTGCATTTGCTGCCGGATTTC
This sequence comes from Burkholderiaceae bacterium, assembly GCA_046082065.1. Lineage (GTDB taxonomy): Bacteria > Pseudomonadota > Gammaproteobacteria > Burkholderiales > Burkholderiaceae_D > Pernthalerella. Next base: position 2,002 of record JBJTXC010000299.1, on the reverse strand, counting down.
TGGTGCGCCCATTTGGCGCGATCGTATTCGGACGTCTTGGCGACATGGTGGGCCGTAAATACACCTTCCTGGTCACGATTCTGATCATGGGTGTATCCACCTTCGTGGTGGGCTTGTTGCCCAACTACGCAAGTATCGGTATTGCCGCGCCCATCATTTTGATCACGCTGCGAATTTTGCAAGGCCTCGCGCTCGGTGGTGAGTATGGTGGCGCGGCAACCTATGTGGCCGAGCATGCACCCGATCACAAACGCGGGGCATTCACCGCATGGATTCAAACCACCGCAACGCTGGGCTTGTTCCTGTCGCTGTTGGTGATTCTCGGCACGCGTACCGCGATCGGTGAAGAACAATTCGCCGAGTGGGGCTGGCGCATTCCTTTCCTTGTGTCGGTTTTCTTGCTTGGTATCTCGGTCTGGATCCGCCTGTCGATGAATGAATCGCCTGCCTTCCAGCGTATGAAAGAAGAAGGTAAGGTATCCAAAGCACCGCTATCGGAAGCATTCGGTCAATGGAAAAACCTGAAGATCGTCATTCTCGCGCTGGTAGGTCTGACTGCTGGCCAAGCGGTGGTTTGGTACACCGGCCAGTTTTATGCGCTGTTCTTCCTGACGCAGACACTGAAGGTGGATGGACCGACCGCAAATATTCTGATCGCAGCCTCGCTGCTGATTGGCACGCCATTCTTCATCGTGTTTGGTAGTCTGTCGGACAAGATAGGTCGCAAGAAAATCATCATGGCAGGGTGTTTGATTGCTGCGCTGACCTACTTCCCGTTGTTCAAGGCGCTCACGCACTACGCAAACCCGGCGCTTGAAGCGGCGCAGAACAATTCGCCGGTGGTGGTGGTTGCCGATCCGGCCGAGTGTCAGTTCCAGTTCAACCCGACCGGCACCAAGAAATTCACCTCGTCGTGTGACATTGCAAAAGCCAAGCTGGCTGCGGCTTCGGTGAACTATAAAAATGAAGTTGCGCCGGCTGGCACGACAGCAGTCATCAAGGTCGGTGACAAGGAACTCGCCTCCTACAGCGCTGTAGGCCTACCAAAAGAAGAAGCGACGGCGAAAGACAAGGCGTTTACCGAGCAGCTGAAGGCCTTGATTGGCGAGGCGGGTTACCCGGCCAAAGCTGATCCGGCACAGCTGAATAAGCCGATGGTGCTGGTGATTCTGGTGATCTTGGTGCTCTACGTCACCATGGTGTACGGCCCGATCGCGGCGATGCTGGTCGAGATGTTCCCGACCCGTATCCGCTACACCTCGATGTCGCTGCCCTACCATATCGGTAACGGCTGGTTCGGTGGTTTGCTCCCCACGACCTCGTTCGCGTTGGTGGCGTTCAAAGGCGATATCTACTTCGGCTTGTGGTACCCGATTGTGATCGCGCTGTTCACCTTCGTGATTGGCACCTTGTTTGTGCGTGAAACCAAAGATAACGATATTCACGCGCACGGCTAGACCAACCTAAGCTCTCTCAGCCGCCGCTTCGCCGGCGGCTTTTTTTTACCTTCGATGCATCATGCGTCACTTGTGTGCTTGCCGGTGGGCGTGTCGATTCGTTGTTTTTGCGTGACAGAATTTGAAGAAAGTCGCGTGATCGGCTCGGCTCGGTTTTGCATCGGCTATCCAACCCCCTACCCGTAAGGAACTAATTAGTCGTCCCAGAAAAATTCATTTTTCAAGGTGTCCGCTGGGGTATCGTGGTGGTGCACTCGTTTGATCGTAGGATCAGCATCAATCGAGCGATCATGTTGCTCAATCCAAGACAGCGAATTAAAGCGAAATAAAACCCGATTCCCCGCTTGCGGATCATCCGCAGCAGCCAGCGCAGGTTATACCCGGCAGCGCACAAGACCGCATGAATCGCGTCGCCCTGTGCACCCCTCAAGTGACACCGGTTCATACGGTGATCCGACTTCAAGTGGCTGATGATCGGCTCAATCGCCTGCCGGCGCTTTAACAAACGGCGCTCTTGTTCACTCAAGCGCTGATACTTGCCACGA
>JBJTXC010000298.1:0-2285 GCA_046082065.1 Burkholderiaceae bacterium | reverse complement strand
TCAACCAAGTCGCGAATAATGCTGTCGACATCACGGCCCACGTAACCTACTTCGGTGAACTTGGTTGCCTCGATTTTAATGAACGGGGCATCCGCCAGCCTCGCAAGGCGCCGCGCGATTTCAGTTTTGCCGACGCCGGTGGGGCCAATCATCAAAATATTTTTTGGGGTAATTTCATGCCGCAGTGGGTCAGGCACTTGCTGCCGACGCCAACGATTACGCAGCGCAATCGACACGGCGCGCTTGGCTTTGGCTTGGCCGACGACATGCTTGTCGAGCTCGGTGACGATTTCTTGCGGGGTCAGGTTCATGAGGATGAGTCCAGCGTCTCGATGGTGAGCGACAGGTTGGTGTAAATGCAAAGCTCACCGGCGATACCAAGGGATTTTTTCACGATCTCGTCAGGAGCCAGCTCGGTATTTTCAAACAGCGCCAGCGCAGCAGCTTGTGCGTAACTACCACCCGAGCCGATGGCACCGACACCCTTTTCGGGTTCAAGCACATCGCCATTACCGGTGATGATCAGGGTTGCCTCGCGATCTGCCACCAAAAGCATGGCTTCCAGCCGACGCAACATGCGGTCGGTGCGCCAGTCTTTTGCCAATTCGACCGAAGCGCGCAGCAGATTGCCCTGGTGTGCTTCCAGTTTGGACTCAAAGCGTTCAAGCAGCGTGAATGCATCGGCGGTGCCGCCAGCAAAACCAGCCAGCACCTTGCCGTGAAACAGCTTGCGTACTTTGCGCGCCGAACCTTTCATCACCACATTGCCAAGGGTGACTTGGCCATCGCCACCCAGTGCTACCTGTGCGCCGCGACGAACCGAGAGAATCGTGGTGCCGTGAAATTGTTCCATGCGTATCGTTTGGGAAAGATCCATCAACGGATCAGAACATTCGGTGGCTGATCTGTAACTTGCGATCGCCGCTAATCAGCTGTAACAGCATCGACGCCAGATGCGGCATCGCACGCCATTCTACCGTCTTGCCCTGCGCCAGATCTGCGACGCCTGCCAACAGTGGTGCTGCCGCGTTGAACTCGATCAGTCGTAATTGCCGACCATTCAGCACAATCACGTCTAGGGTTTTGGTGCCGGCGCGCAGCCTCTCAAGCAAATCGTCGACCGGGTAGCGAATTTGCTCAGGTAAAAGCAAATCTGGCACAGGCGCTGCTGCCGATACGACCAACCCCAACGGTGCAGGTGGAGATAGTTCATAGGTCAGGCAGTAGGCAATACACGCGTCTTCATAGCCAACCTCATCGCCGCTGATGCGCAGCAGTTCAATTAGCAGACGCCGGGCCGCATCATCATCGTCGTGGCGGCCTTGCTGCACGGTAGTGCGCAGCAGGTCTTGTAGTCCAACAGCGTGTTCAATACGCACTTTCTTGCCTGCCCGATGCCAACTCGACAGCAGTATGAGCAGTGCGCTGCAGCCAGCGATATCAATCTCGGTCACGCTGCGCAAATCCAGTGTGAGTTGTGACAGTGTTGGCGCAGCCTGTGACAGTTGAGTCAGTGCAGGTGATGAACTACCCAGTAGCTTGCCGCGAAACGCCAGCATAGGCGCTGCAGCGGTGGTCGAAAGCGTTTTGTGATGATTGGCATGCCATTGCGGCGGTGAGGCTTCAAATCGCTCGGCATAGCGCAGCGCCCATGCTTCAAACTGAGTTTGATCATCAGTAAAACTGGCGATTTCTAGCAGCATTTGCCATGCAGTCGCTTCGGCTGATTGATCCGTCGGCTGATCGGCGGCGTGTGTCAGTGCATGTAGCAGCAGTGCGCTGGCGGATTCCGACTGATGGTGCGCATACAAAATGCTAGCCTCGGCGATGTGCTGCTCGATATGGCCGGCAAGTGACGAATCAATGGACGCTACATCATGGCGATCAAGCTCTGCACTGATTTCTGACTCGATTGCGTCGATCTTGCGGGAAGTTGCTTGGCGTTCGGCAACGGTAGGCGCGCCAGTCGAACGCACATTTTTTATTGAATCAGGCGCTTGCTTGGAGAAGATGTCGAGAAATTTCACGATCGCATAGCCGTGGCTTCGGATGCGCGAGAGAGTAATGCGCGCAACCGGATTGCCAAAGACGCCGTGGCATCTCGCCAACAATCCGGTTGCGAAGATTGCGGGCGTGCTAGAAGCGGGCGCGTACCCCGACAATAAAATTACGCCCGGGCTGCGGCACGTAATCTTTCATCCCACCCGAGACGGGCACGGATGCCCGCGGACCGGCGAGGGCGCCGGCGCTCCCGGTGATGGCGCAACGAACGGCCACACCCCTGC
>JBJTXC010000297.1:0-4184 GCA_046082065.1 Burkholderiaceae bacterium | reverse complement strand
AACGACCTGCATCCTTGGGGTTGGTCACAAAACCGATTTTCGTCATGCCATGCGTCTGCGCCGAAGACATCACTTGCGCAATGATCTCGTAACGCGTGGATTTATCTGCGCGTAGTTGCAACTCGGGTTGCGGCTTTTTCTGCGCGGCGTCGGCAAAGCGCGTACCTAACTCGTCCAGACTGACGACCGTGTTATTCCAGAATATTTTTCCTTCGGCGTTGATCGATAGCGTGATGCTTTCGGGCTTTTCAGGCGCCGGCGCCGATGAGGCAGTGGGTAGCTCGAGTTTGACTGCGTGGGTGAAGAGCGGCGCCGTGATGATGAAGATCACCAGCAGCACCAGCATCACGTCCACCATCGGAGTGACATTGATCTCGGCCATCGGGCCTTGCTGCCCGTTTTCATTGAATCCGCCAAATGCCATGATCGTCTCCTGCTCAGCTCATGCGGCCACGCGCGCTACCAATCCGCGCACCGGTGGTCAGGAATGCATGCAAGTCGTGTGCAAACGCATCCAGCTCGCCCAAAGTGACACGGTTGACGCGCGTGAATGCGTTGTAGCCCAGCACGGCGGGTATCGCGACCACCAAGCCGATCGCCGTCATGATCAATGCCTCGCCCACTGGCCCGGCGACTTTGTCGATTTGTATGGTGCCGGCCATCGCAACGGCCGCCAGCGCGTGATAAATGCCCCAAACCGTACCGAACAAACCGACAAACGGTGCGGTCGATCCGACGGATGCAAGCAGCGTGAGTCCGCTTTCGAGTCGTTGCGATACGCGGTTGATTTGCTGGCGCAGCGTGCGCGTCACTAACTCACCTTGGTCCACATTGGCATTCAGCGAGCTGCTGTTGGCTTTGACCTTGACCGCATCGACCGCATGCGTGGCGAGTGGTGCGTAGACCTTCTCGGTATCTGCCTGATTGAGCAGCGCGATTGCGTCGTCCATGCTGGGCGCATCCCAAAAATGCTCGACCGCATCTGCACTTTTACGAATGCGCCACGAGGTCCATGCTTTGGAAAGAATGTAGTACCAGCTCGCGATCGACATCAGCAGCAGCAGATAGGCCACGCTGTGAGTTACGGCGTCGCCTTGCGCCCAGTAGTGTGCGAAGCCAAGGCTTTGGGTCATGGTGTCATTCATGGTGGTTCAGTTGGGGGGTTTGAAGGTGATCGGGACTTCGTAGGATTTGTCGACCGCTTTGCCATCGACGGTGGCGGGGTTGAAGCGCCAGGTTTTGACTGCGTCGGCAGCAGCACGATCCAGTCGCCCAAATCCACTGCTGGATTTTACTTCCACGTCGCCTGCGCTACCGTCGCTCTTCACCATCACGATCAACACCACCGTACCCTGTTCGCCCAGACGCAGCGACATTTTCGGATACTCCGGCTTGCGATTGGCGGCAGCGTAGCTGGCCGAGATGCTGACCTCGGTGCGCGCGCTAGGTTTGGGTGTGGGCGGTGCCGGTGGCGCAGGAGGCGGCGGTGCCGGCGGGCTGACAGGCGCCGGCGGTGCGGCGACCGGCGCGGGCGGCGGTTCTATTTTTACTGGCTCGGGATGCGGCTCGGGCTTGACCGCCTCCTGCCTGGGTGGCTCGGGGCGCGTCGGCTCTGGCCTCGGTGGCGGTTTGACCGGCTCGGGCTTGGGAGGCTGCGGCTTGGGCGGCTCGGCTTTCGGCGGTTTGGGCTTGGGTGGCTCGGGTGGCGGTGGCTCAGGCTTTGCGGGCGGCGTGATCAATTGCACCAGCACCTTGGGCGGCTCAACCTCGGTCGCTTGCTTGTGCAGCGCCCCGGACACCACCACAGCGATCAGCACCGCGTGCAGCACGATGGCGGCGGCGAGCGCAGAGGGCCTCATGGTTGGCACGGCAAGGCCCCGGCTGCGGCTCAGCGCAGACCGAGCACGTCCTGCATATCGAACAGGCCAGTGGCTTTGTGCTGCAGGAAGCGAGCGGCACGCAGGCTGCCGTGCGCGTAGGTGACCCGGCTGGACGATTTATGCGTGATCTCGATGCGTTCGCCGATGCCGGCGAACAGTACAGTGTGGTCACCGACGATATCGCCGCCGCGGATGGTGGCAAACCCGATCGACGAGGGGTCGCGTTCACCCGTTACCCCTTCACGCGCGAACACGCCGACTTGCTTCAGATCGCGCCCGAGTGCCTCGGCCACCACTTCACCCATTTTCAGTGCGGTGCCGGATGGCGCGTCTACCTTGTGCCGGTGATGCGCCTCGATGATCTCGATGTCGTAGCCGTGCGAGAAGCTCTTGGCTGCGAGCTCAAGCAACTTCATGGTGACATTCACGCCGACACTCATGTTGGGTGCAAAAACAATTGCAGTGCGCTTCGCTGCGGCGTCGATCGCGGCTTCGCCGGCATCATCAAACCCGGTGGTGCCGATGATCATTTTGATGCCGTGCGCCGCGCAGTAATCGAGGTGCGCCAGTGTGCCGGCCGGGCGCGTAAAGTCGATCAGAAATTCGGCATGCGCCAGCCCGATCGCCAGATCAGATTCAATCGTCAAACCGAGTGTTCGACCCAACCCGCTACCAGCGTCTGCGCCCAGCCCGGGTGAACCGGCAATGTCGAGCGCGCCAGCGAGTTGTGCATCTGCATCCGCATCGATGGCCTCGATCAGCATGCGGCCCATACGGCCGGAGGCACCGGCCACCGCGATTTTCAGTGGGTTCATGGCGAGTCTGGGTCGGTGCTATTTTTTCGGTGCAGCGATCAGCCGCAAGTATTCTTTTTCGTTTGGAAGCTCGGCGCCCTCGAAGTGCGATACGCGTCCATCTTTGAAATGCACGACTACGTGGCTGGTGGTGACGGTGCCGCCACCACGCTTCAGCGAGAACGGGTAGTCCCAGCGTTCGGCATGAAACACATCATTCAGCAGCGGTGTGCCGAGCAGAAAGCGAACCTGTGCCGGCGTCATGCCCACTTGTAGTTGCGCGACTTGTTCCTTGGAGATGAAGTTGCCTTGCTGAGTGTCGGGTCGGTAAACCGGCAACACGCCGAACAGTTTGCTTTGTTGCACGCGCTGCGTGATGCCGGCCGGCGCCGCTTCAATCGCTTGCGCGCGCTCGCTGAATAATTTGCTGACGCAGCCGCACAGCAGTAACGACAACACGGTGATACTCGCGACAGCGCGGTGGCGAGACAAGTGAGAGAACGGCTGAGGCATGATGAGGACGTTAAAATATCGCGTAACGCGAAACACTATATGATAAGGCAGTTCACGCTGCTCACCGATAAAACATGCCGCATCCAACGCCTGACCTGAAATCGAGCGGACTCAAAGCGACGCTGCCGAGACTGAAAATTCTGGAAATTTTCCAGTGCAGTTTGGTTCGGCACTTGTCGGCGGAAGACGTCTACAAACAACTGCTGGCTGAAAATCTCGATGTCGGACTGGCAACCGTTTACCGTGTGCTAACGCAGTTTGAGCAGGCCGGTTTGTTGTCGCGTAATCATTTCGAGTCAGGCAAGGCGGTATTTGAGTTGAATCTCGGGGCGCACCATGATCATCTGGTGTGTCTGGATTGCGGCTTGGTTGAAGAGTTTTTTGACGAAGAAATCGAAAAACGTCAGCAAAGCATTGCTGCCGAGCGCGGCTTCAAGCTGGCCGAGCATGCACTTTCGCTCTACGGCAATTGCACCAAGCAAAACTGCCCGCATCGACCTGCCAGATAGGTGTTGGGGCCTGCGTTTATCAGTTGATTGCGCTACGGCCGCAACGAGCACCCGCGCTGCGAGTCTCAAGGATGTGACAGCGCGTTCGACAATAGCCGAGCAGTGATGTCGACGATGGGAATCACGCGCTCATAGGCCATGCGGGTCGGGCCTATCACCCCCAGGGTGCCGACGATGCGGCCGTTGGATTCATACGGTGCGGTGACAATACTCATTTCATCCAGCGGCACCAGGGTGGATTCGCCACCAATGAAAATCTGCACGCCGCTCGCTTTGCTCGAGGTGTCGAGTAGCGCTGCGAGGCTGGTTTTTTGATCAAACAAATCAAACATCTTGCGCAGCGAGCCCATGTTTGATGCCAGCTCGGATACGGAGAGCAAATTGCGCTCGCCCGAGATCACGACTTCGTCCTCACTCTCGTTCATCGCGTCGCTACCGGCTTCGACGGCGGCTTGCATAAGTTGTGTGATGTCATCGCGTAGTTGGCG
>JBJTXC010000296.1:0-11152 GCA_046082065.1 Burkholderiaceae bacterium | reverse complement strand
TTTGGGTTTATCTGCAGACAAACTCGCACCGCCGCTGTTCGTGCTGGTCTGGAGCACCGGCTTTATCGTCGCTAAATTTGGATTGCCCTACGCGCCGACGCTCACCTTTTTGATCTTACGTTTTGCGGGTGTGTTATTGATTTTGCTACCGACGTTTTTGCTGGTTCGTGCGCCGTGGCCCCATGGTTTGGAATTACATATCGCCGTAGCAGGCCTATTGGTACAAGCGGGCTATTTATCTGGCGTATGGTCGGCAATCAAGTTGGGTACACCCGCCGGACTCGCAGCATTAATCGTTGGCTTGCAGCCGATCTTGACGGCACTTTCTGCGCGATGGGTAGGCGAGCGTTTAAGTCAACGCCAATGGATTGGTATGGTGCTGGGTTTGTTAGGGGTGGCTCTGGTCGTAAAAGACAAATTGACGTTTGACGCGGCATCATCCGCTGGTATTGCATTGTGTCTGATGGCGCTGGTATCGATCACGGCGGGCACGTTGTATCAGAAGCGGTTTTGTCCTCGGTTTGATTTGCGCAGCGGCGCACTGATTCAGTTTGCAGCGTCGCTAGTATTGGTGTGGCCTTTGGCGGTATGGCTTGAAGACCTGAATATCAGCCTGAGCACTGTTAAATGGACAGCGCAATTTATTGGCGCACTTTGCTGGTCAGTGTTTGCCCTCTCCATTGGTGCAATGTTCTTGTTGTACGCGCTGATACGTAAAAACGCGGCAACTCATGTATCGAGCTTGATGTATCTGACACCGCCGGTGACGGCGCTGATCGCTTGGGTGTTATTCGATGAATCATTTACCATGGCCGGCGCCGTTGGCATAATATTGACCGCGATTGGCGTCGCCTTTGTGGTTAGACGAAAATGACTTTACGTGATCACTATGCGAGACACTGCAAAGCACCGCGATTATTTCCGACATTTTTTACCGATCACGACTCGTTGGGGTGATAACGATGTGTACGGACACGTCAATAACGTGGTGTTTTATCAATGGTTTGATACGGTCGTAAATCAATTTCTGATCTCGCGCGGTACGCTGGATATTCACGGTGGTAGCGCGATCGGGCTGGTTGTTGAAACTCACTGTAATTATTTTGCGCCGGTAGCGTTCCCCGAGCCGATCACAGCGGGTTTGTGCGTGGTTCAGCTCGGTCAATCCAGCGTGCGCTACGAGGTGGGTATTTTCCGGGGTGATGAGCCAACCGCGAGCGCGCAGGGGCATTTTGTTCATGTATACGTCGATCGCGCCTCCCGCCAACCCACACCCATTCCCGCCGAGGCGCGCGCGTTATTGGAATCGATTCGCGCCTGAAATCCGGATAGTTCCAGCAAAACTCAGGGTTTGAAACTGGGAGTATCCATAAATCGCCCTACTCTCAACAGGCATTCGCCCCGTATTCGGGTTAATTTTGCTGCGTGACAGCATTCGATTCTGCAAATGAATACGGCCTGATTCAGCGCCAATTACTGCGCCGCAGCATCGCCGCTGCATGTTATTTCCTGACGGATTGTCAGCAACGCCAAAGTCTGCGAAACTTTCATCCGGTTATATCAGTTATTTACTAGCTGAATTAATGCGTCCGTACCCGAATCAGAAACCTCTAAAACAATCATATCGATTAATCGGCAGTCAACCCTGGCACCCTGAGGAGACCGCGAATGAGTACCCTGCAAGCCACAGCAACTGTTCAATCAAAGCCCGCCGTCATTGCCAAGCGGTTTAGTCTGGATTACACGATGTTCCTGTTGTCGGTGGTGATTCTGTCCGCCGTCTATGTCGGATACCGCATGTACCAACAGGCACATGGTATGACCGTTGGGTTGGATTCCACCGATCCGGCGTTTCATTCGGTCTGGATGAATCTGTTCTATATTCAACTGCCGGTATTGTTCGGCATCGCCGTTGCCGTGCAGGTTTACCTGATCGCCACGCGCGACCGTGATATCGAAAACGTCACGCCGGCGGTTGAGTTGCGTCGTTACTTTTATCTGACCATGTGGCTGGTGGTGTACACCTTCACCTTTTACTGGACGGGTAGCTTCTTCGCCGAAGGTGACGGTAACTGGCACCAGACGGTGTTGCGTGACACGCCGATCACCCCCAGCCACATCGTGCTGTTCTACGCGTGCATACCGATTTATTTATTGTTCGGTGTGGGTAGCTTCGTATACGCCATGACGCGTATTCCTGCATTTTGCCGTGGCATCTCGCTGATGCATGTATTCGCGGTGGTGGGGCCCTTCCTGATCTTGCCGAACTTGGGCTACAACGAGTGGGGCCATGCCTACTGGCTGACGGAAGAAATCTTCTCGCATCCCTTGCATTGGGGCTTTGTGATTCTCGGTTGGAATGCGCTGGCACTGGCTGGCGTGCTCATGCAAATCATTGCGCGTATGCGTGATCTGCTGCCGATGGTGTTCGAGAACGAAGCCGCCGCCTAAGCCGTATCGATGTCGTATCCGGGTCGCTGCAACGGTGGCCCGTCAATATAAAAACAAGCGGGCCGCGATCGACGCGGTCCGCACCAGTGCGCACGCAAGGATAACGCCATGAATACCAAGACGCTTTCGCATCCCCCTGCCAGTACCGCTGATGTTGTGGCGGGTTCTTACTCTCCGGTAGTACAAGCCGCTGGGCTATCCCCCAGTGCAGCCCGGGTTTCCCGCTTGTTTGATTTGCTGGTGGTGATTGCGGTGGTACTGTTGTTCACCGGCGCGATTCATTTGCATGTGATGCTGCTGGCGGGTGACTGGGACATGTTCACCGACTGGAAAGATCGGCAATTCTGGCCACTCGTGATGCCGGTCGTGATGATCATGTTTCCGGCGGCGTTACAGGCGGTGTTCTGGAATTATTTCCGGTTGCCGATTGGTGCCACGGTGGGCGCGGTGTGTTTGATGTTGGCGGTATCCATCACGCGACCGATGCAGTTCATGCTGTGGACCGATTACCCGCTGAATATGGTTCTGCCTGCGCAGATGATTGCTGGTGCGCTGGTGATGGACATGATGCTGATGATTTTCCGGAACGCGTTGTTCACTGCGATCTTCGGCGGCTTTGCATTCGCTTTCCTGTTTTATCCGTCCAACTACATCATCTTGGCACCGTACTATGTGCCGGCAGCGCATCAGGGCATGATGGCCTCGATGGCTGACATGATCGGCTATGTGTACCCACGTTCGGCGACTCCGGAATACATACGCATTATTGAGCGCGGCACGCTCCGAACGTTTGGTGATTCTGCCAGCTGGGTCTCGGCCTTGTTCTCGGGCTTTATCTGCATGTTCATGCACTACGGTTGGTGGAAGCTCGGCATGTTGATGTCGAGTGCGACCTTCCTGCCCAATAACAAAAAAGTCATGGCGATGATGGGCATTCGTGCCGATCAGAAGTCCAACGGCTAAGGGGAAGCTCATGCTGACATTTGCAAACTTCCTGCGTGTCCAACTACGCGCGTTGGTGTTGTTGAGTCTGATGCTGGCGCCGGTGGTCGAAGCACTTGCGCACGGTGAGCGCGCGCAAGAACCTTATTTGCGTACACGTACAGCGCAGTTTTATGACGTGCAGTTTGATCGCGCCAAGGTGGCAGTGAACGAGGAGTTCATCATCACCGGGCGCTTCCGTTTAATGCAGGACTGGCCCGACGCAGTCTCGTTACCCGAGACTGTGTATATGTCAGCCTATGCACCAGGGCCGGTGGTCACTCGCGTAGAAAGCTATCTCAACGGTATCCCTGCGCGTCAATCCTTCGCTGATTTGCAATTAGGTCGTGACTACGAGTTCAAGCTGGTGATGAAGGGCCGTGTGCCCGGCAACCATCATATTCATCCGATGCTGTCGGTCAAAGGTTCAGGTCCGTTGGTGGGGCCCGGTGTGTGGATTGAAGTTACCGGCTCGAAGGAAGACTACCGGCAAGAGGTGAAAACCATGACCGGTGAGGTGGTGGAAAACCTCGACACCTATGGTGTATCCCGCGCCTTGGGTTGGTATGCCGTATGGATTGTGCTCGCGGCATTGTGGTTGGCATTCTGGTTGGTGCGGCCGCTGCTCATTCCGCGCTGGATTGTGCTGAACAAAGGACGTGAAGATTTGTTGGTGAGTGGGCGAGATCTGGCGGTAGGTATTGGATTGGGCATTGTGGTGATTGGCATTACGTTCGGTGGCTATGCCTACGCCAAAAAAGAGTATCCGTATGTCGTGCCGTTGCAGGCGGGTACCAACAAAATCGATCCGCTGCCTGAGCTGCCAACGCACGTTGCGATCAAGGTGATGAGTGCGACGTATGATGTGCCGGGTCGCGCCATGCGCATACAGGCAAAAATCACTAATAACGGCACTGAGCCCGTGCAGATTCTGGAGTTCACTACGGCGAATCTTCGGTTTATCAACAAACAGGCGCCTGGTGCAGCAGCGGCCATTTTGAAAGGTGCGCCGACCGAGACAGTTGCGCGGGGTGGCCTGAATTTGTCGGATACCAAGCCGATCGCAGCAGGCGAGACGCGCGAGGTGACGCTGGAAGCAAGTGATGTGCTGTGGGAGCTTGAGCGTTTGGTGAGCTTCCTGACTGATGTTGACTCCAAGTTTGGTGGTTTGCTGTTTTTCACCACACCAAACGGTCAGCGTCAGATCAGCGAGATCGGCGGCCCGATTCTGCCGACCTTCGTTCAGCTATGAAACGATTCATGGTGGTGGTCGCAGCACTCGCTGCGACCAGCTTCGCTGCGCCTTGCTACGCGCATGGTGGCTTGGCGATGGATCAGGACAAGTGCAAGCTGACGCTCGGGCGTTATCAAATGCACTTCGCCGGTTACCAGCTCGACGCGCAGCGCTCCGAATTCTGTGAAGATATTCCCCATGTTGCCGAAACCATCATCGTGCTGGATGCCGTCGATGAGGTGCTGCGCGATATGCCTATCGAGGTCATTATTGCGCGTCGTGGTTCTAGCGTCAGTGAACCGGGTGCAGTCGAGTTTTCTTTGCCACCGCAGGTCTATCCCAAGGGCACGCTAACACTACGTCACAATTTCAAAGAGGCGGGTGACTACGTTGGTTTGGTGTACGCCGGCGAAAAACGGGAGCATCAAGCGGTGTTTCCATTTTCTGTCGGGAAGGATCGCAGTCTGCCATTCATGATTGGCGGTGTCGCTTTACTCGCGGTGTTGGGCGGCGGTGGCTACTGGGTTGGTCGGCAGCGTTTGCAGCGATCGATCGACGAGGCCACTAAAACATGAATCGCTTGCTGGCCGGCTGGCTGATTGCGGCCATGCCTGTGCTGGCCAACGCGCACGCTTATCTGGTCAGCAGCGATCCCTCGCATAAAGCCAATCTTTCTGCTGCGCCGGCTCGCTTCAAGCTGAAATTTTCAGAACCGATCGAAGTAGCGTTTATCAAGCTGGTTTTGAAACGCGACGGTCAGCCGCTGGATCAAACACTCAAAATTATCCCCGCATCCGACAAGCGATCGGTTGTGATTGAGTCGGTACAGTCAGGTGCCGGCAACTACCAACTGGATTGGTCGATTGTGGCGCGCGACGGACATCGCACAGCGGGTCATGTGATGTTCAGTGTCAGCTCGCGCTAGCGGAGCGCGTCCTGAATGGTTCGTGTGCTCCACCATTTGGCGCTGTGCGTGGCATTAGGTAGTTTGCTGATACTTTGGTTGCGTTCGCATCAATTATCCGCCGCCACCATCAGCAGCTTGCAAAACACGAGTCGCGTAACGCTGCTGCTGGCGTCACTGGCCGCCACGCTGCTGCTGGCGGCGCACGGTGAGGTATTACTCCCCGAGGCAGATCTGTTCACGCGCATCACCGCTGCGATGCATACCTGGATAGGTCAAATCATTTTGGTGCAGGCCGTGCTTGTCGCAGTTGCTTGGTTGATGGTCTGGTTAACGCACTGGCGTGTGCTGCCTTGGGTGTTGGTGTTCATCAGCGCGGTATTGACTGCGCTGCGCTCGCACGTCGTAGCGGCCGGCGATGTTGGTGTGTTGGCTTTGGCTACGGTGATTCATATTGCCATCGCCATCCTTTGGCTGAGCTCGATCGCTGCACTCGTCCTGATGTCATTACCGTCGAATCGTCAAACAGACTTTGATTGGCGCGCGTTGTTACGAGCCATCTCAAGTCGGGCCTTGCCAGCAATGTTATTGCTCTTGACCACAGGCGTGATGCTGGCTGATCGCACGGTCGGTACGGGCGCCGCATTCGTCGCCACACCGTATGGCGTGGCACTGATGATGAAGCTGCTGATGGTCGCCGGCGCATTATTTTGCGCGTGGCAATTGCGGCGCTGGTTGGTACGAACAGATGGCAACAATTTGGCTTTGCCAATTCGGTGGTTGCGGATCGAGTCCGGCTTCGCGGTCATGGTGGTGGTCTTCGCTGGCTTGATCGCCATCACTATTCCAGCAGCTCACGACGTCATTCAATGGCCATTTTCATTTCGTATTGCACCAGTCGCAGCGTATTTGCAGCGCGGTATTGAGGTGCTGTGGTTGCTGCTGACGGGTGCTGTCGTGTTCATTGCGGCACTAGTATTTGCACTCAGGTTGCGTAAGCACTCACAATCTCGTGCATTACTCATGCTTGCTGCCGGCATCGTCGGCGCTGCGGGCTTGAGCGTACCGGCGCTTTCGGTGGATGCTTACCCGAGTACTTACTTGCATTCGCCTATTCCGTACGACGCATCTTCGATCAGTATCGGTGAGCGGCACTATCAGCAGTGGTGTGTTTTATGTCATGGTGAACACGGGCGCGGTGATGGCTCATTGGCATCAACACTGCGCAAGGCGCCCGCCAACCTGACCGAGCCACACGTGCAGTGGCATACCCATGGCGATTTGTTTTGGTGGATAAGCAACGGCATCAAGTTGTCTGGTATGCCTGGGTTTAGTGAGCAACTGACCGAAGATGAGCGCTGGCAGTTATTGAATTTTTTGACAGCGATGTCCATGGGTTATGAAGCGCGCCCCTTCTCGCCGCGAATTGCACCAAAAGACCCGTGGTTACCAGCGATTGATTTCCGCTATACCGATGCGTCGGGTGATTCGATTGGCCTGTCTACATGGCGTGAGCAGGGCAAGATGGTGCTACTTCACTTTGTCAATGACCTTGCATCGCAGCGTTTCATAACGAGTGAAGATTCAAAATGCGTGATCGTCGTGACCCAATCCACTGCAACTCGCACCGACAAAGTTACCCCAGCTATCAGTGCTCATCATGCGTGCGATGTGGTCGACGACGCCGATGCACAGATTGCATCAGCATGGTCGCATTACCGACGTACATTGAATGACCCGGATTTCAAGAACGAGCGAATCAGCCTGAATGGCATGCGCTTCCTGATCGATCGGTTCGGCTTCGTGCGGGCACGTTGGTCGGCCGATGAGGCAGCGCCTGATGCAGCGCAGTTAAGGCGTATGCTGGAGCAGTTGATGAATGAGCCAGAGATTCGTTCGGCAGATATTCATGCGCGACGTTAGCTACTACATCAAACGAGTCGGACCATGGCTGATTCTTGCGGGTTTGATCGTTTCTGCTTTTTTGTTTTGGCCCGGACGAGATTCGCCAAGCCCTGAGGCAAGTGCGGCCGGCGACCGGCGCGGCGATGAATGTACGCAGGTACGCACCGGCGCAGCAGGCCGACACGTCATGACGACCCAGCGCGGCTTGAGCTATGTCGTGATTACGCCGACGGATTACAGTGCAAAGTATCGCTATGGCTTATTAGTATTATTTCCACCTGCAGGTTATTCACGTCATGCAGCTGAGCGTTTTTATCGGATCACTCAGCGAGCGACGGTAGCGGGGTATGTGGTGGCGTTGTCCGATGCCTTGCCGCTATCGTCACATGCGATGCGTGCTCAAGCTGATGTTGTGAACGAAGTTACCGAGCGTTGGTGTGTAGATGCCGCGCGTGTCGTGCTCGCTGGTCATTCCGATGGCGGTTTGATGGCGCAGGGTACGGTGATCAAGTCGTACCTGCCTGCAACGATGACCGTTCATGTTGTGTCGAGCGCCGCGGGTATTCAGCAGCAGGATCTAGCGATCGAGCATTGCCCATCACCTCGTCGCGTTACGCTACTACACCCAGCGCATGATGAGCGATTTCCGGGGTACGGTTGGGGCGTGGCGCAGTGGTGGGCAAAGTGCTTTGCCTGCATGCCGATGATGAATGAGCCAGCAGCGGGGCAATGTATTGAAGCACAGGCTTGCGCCGTATCGAGCAGCGTACGGTTTTGTAAAACGTCGGTATCGCATGCGCAATATCCGCCTGAGTTGGGTGAGCAGCTGCATCAGGTGATGCAGCGCCGGGCGGGGTCTTCGTCTCGAATCGATGCCGTCGATTAGAAATTCAAAAAAATAATGTTAATAATCATCTAACCGATCTTTATTGCTTACTTGGGTCTACGAATTTAGTTCGATCTGAAAAATTCAAATTCAAATTCAAACCAAATCAATATCAAGGGAGAATTGTCATGCAGCGTATCACCAACGATGACATGGGTCGCTTCAATCAGTATCTTGAGAATTTTCTTGTGCAGCTGTTTGGCATACTCAAACCGAAGCATTTCGTATTCATGCGTTCAAAGACTTTTTTAACGAGAGGTTCAACACTGATCGCTTCGCTGCCGTTGGGGTTCATACTGACCCTGCCTGCACAAGCGCATGACTTCAAGCAGGGTTCCATCGTGATAGCCCATCCATTCATTCGTGTTGATGCCAAGTGCGACGGCAACACCACTCGTGCCTACATCATGCTGCTGGCAAACAAAGGCGCGCAAGCCGATAAGTTGACGGCGGTGACACTACAGGGTGGACACAAAGGCAAGTTGATTGCCGCACCGTCGGCACAGTCACCCAACAGTATCGATTTGCCCGCCAAGTCAGATATCGCGCTGACGCCACCGAATCATGTGATCGAGTTTGCGATACCGTCGAAAGACCTGCAGATGGGCGGCGCGATAGCCGCCACCTTGCAGTTCGAGCGGGCCGGCAAAGCAGCCATCAACTTCATGATCGAGCCGGCGCCGGCCGGTCAATCTTGTGGTGCCGCGCCAGCAGCAGCGCCTCATCACGGACATCATTCAGACAAGCACTGATTTTTTGAGTCGAGATAGCGCAAACCAGTGCGCCAAGATCCATAACCAAGGATCAATCAATGCATCCCATACATTACCTGAAGGAAGACGAGTAAACAGGTGCACCAGAATCGAGATCAGCACGATCGCTGCCAGCATCCGGTGGTGTTGATGCGGCGGTGAGTGGTCTGAGCGAGACGAAATTAACTGTAACAGGCAAGCAAAAAACAGTGCAGCCAGCACCGCGTAGGGCATAAAGCCGATCGAATATAGTTGAATCGTGAGCAGTGCAAAGGTATCCAGCGCGAGTAGCCAGCCTATGCCGATCGCGATCATTAGCAAGCTCATCGGCCAGGCGGTGGTCTCAGTTAACTGGGACGGTACGGCGTCATCATGGCTACGCCACTGGCGATACAGGTAAAGTCCACATAGTGCTTGCAGCACAAGGCTGGGGGTTTGAAATGCCAACCCCAGCCACCAGCTGAGACTCCATTGGTTAGGCAACATGCAAAACGCCATCACCAGCAATGTGATGCTCATGCGTAAACCAAATCGCATCTGACGTAGTAAATAAGCCGACACTGCGCCAAGTACCAGCGCCCAGCCGACGTGCATGCCGATTGCCAGCATCGTCAACGATGGTGTGATTGCGGCACTTGCATCCCAAGGTAACTGCAAGCTAATCATGCTCAGCGGCGCTCAATGTTGAAGCGTTGCCATGAAATTCGCTGACGCCGATCGGTGTAACTGATCCATAGTGCATTGTCGTGCCATAGCATGGCTGGGTAGGAATACTCATCACCGATTGCACCGCGCGCCAGATCTGCCGCGCTTTGCCAGCGCAAACCATCCAATGATGTGGCAGTGACCAAGGTGTCGCGCCCCTTGGTCGAAGGGTTGTAGGTCAGCGCGTGCGTACCATTCGCATTGAGCGCTGCGACCGATGCGTTGGGATTAGGTAAATCAAGATCAGGCTGATCTTTCCAATGGGTGCCCGCGTCTTGAGTTTCGGCGAGGGCAATACGCTGCGTGCCGCCACTCATCCGCATATAGGCCAGCCAGTGACGATCACTGATCGGTAGTAGTGCAGGTTGCAAAAGATTGAGCTTATCTGAGATACGCCTGATATCTTGAAAATTGCCACTGCGGTCGAGGCGCGCGAGGGCTGGATATTTGGATCCAAGTTCAAAGTACACCGGTAAAACCACGGCGCCGTCAGCTAATACGATGGGTGCATTACGGACCAGGTAGCTCAAATTCCAAAGCCACGACAATGGCATGACAGAGTGCGGATCGAAGCGAGGTAACGCGGCGTCTCGCGTATCGTCAGTTTGTCGCAGGTGGATGATTCGCGAAGTGGCCCAACCGCCAACACCCGTGCCTACGACGAACAAATGCAGGCGTTCTTCATCGTCGAGCCAGAGCACCGGGTTGCCCAGCCGACGCATGCCAAAACCAAGTTGATTTCCCAGTTGATGGCGATCGACGATGAAAGCGGCGGGCGTCCACCGCTGTTCGGCTTTATTGAAACTGCTGAATGCAATTCGTACATCGGGCGCGCTCTCGCGCTCGCCGGCAAACCAGGCGGCACCGATCAGCGATGGGTGATGAGGCGCAAGCGGTACCAATGTGCTGGCGTGTGCTGATGGCGTGTCGGGCGGCATTGGTATGTTTCCGCCCGCGGACTGAATCAGACGTACTGGGCCAGACTCGGCAGCGCTCAGGGTAATGCGAGCGGGCGCGGGCTCACAGCGATGAGCCGCTTGTGCCAAGGAGATCGCGCCGACGATGATCGCGCCGAGCCAGAAAAGGAGATGCCTGAAAGCCAACGGAAGATTTATTCACCACCGAAAAATGTGGGCTCATGGTACCCCAAACATCCGCTTTGCCCATCGATGGTGCGGAGATAAGAAGTAATGCTAAAAATTTGGCAATTGATGAATTTTTTTAAACCTAAATTCGATTGTTTGAATGTTTTGGGGGGCGGCTCTGATGCGACGCCGCATAGGCGCCGAAATTAACTTGTCGCGGATGGTTTTCTTCATTGAAATTTCAAAGAA
>JBJTXC010000295.1:0-3977 GCA_046082065.1 Burkholderiaceae bacterium | reverse complement strand
AGTGGTCGATGCAAATAATTGGTCACCACCACACCGCTGTAGCTGGATGGTTTTAACGGCCAATCTGCTTGGTGTGCTGCATCTGGCTGCTCCAGATCGAATTGGCGCGTCTGTATTCCTTCGCCATGGAGTGCACTGATTACCTCAGCGTCTCGGTCAACGGCCAACACATGGTGTCCGAGTGCAGCAAGCAAGCGCGCATGGCGCCCACCACCACATGCAAGATCCAGCACCAGACCTAAGGGAATGAGAGGCGCGAAACGACTCACCCAAGCGGAAGCTTCAGTTGAGCAATGCGCCATCAGGTATACGACAAGCCCATCTCTTCGCGCACATCGCGCATGGTTTCTTGCGCCAGCTTGCGCGCCTGATCACAACCATCGGCGACGATCGCGCGTACCAGCGATGGATCATCCAGATACTGTTGCGCGCGCTCGCGCATTGGCTCTTGCTCTTTGAGGATGCCATCAATGACAGGTTGCTTGCACTCGATGCAACCTATGCCTGCAGTTTTACAACCCTGCACTACCCAATCCTGCGTGCTGTGGTCGGAGTACACCTGATGGAACATCCACACCGGACATTTGTCCGGATTGCCGGGGTCAGTACGCCGCACGCGCGCCGGATCGGTCGGCATGGTTCGAATTTTTTTGGTGATGGTGTCGCTGTCGTCACGCAGTGCAATCGTATTGCCATAGCTCTTGGACATTTTTTGGCCATCGAGTCCGGGCAAGCGTGAGGCCTCGGTCAGCAGCGCCTGCGGCTCCACCAAAATCAATTTGCGACTACCCTCAAGATAACCAAACAATCGCTCGCGATCGATCATGGACAGATTTTGCGCATCATCGAGCATGGCCTTGGCCTGCGCCAGTGCTTCTTCATCGCCTTTTTCTTGAAACTCCGATCGCAATTCGTTGTACAGCTTGGCACGTTTGGCGCCTAATTTCTTGACCGCCTCTTGCGCTTTCTGTTCGAAGTCTTTTTCGCGGCCGTACAAGTAATTAAAACGTCGTGCGATCTCGCGCATCATTTCAATGTGTGGCACCTGATCTTCACCCACAGGCACCATGCTGGCGCGGTAAATCAACACATCGGCGGCTTGCAGCAAGGGGTAACCCAAAAATCCATAGGTCGCCAGATCGCGATCGGTCAGTTTCTCTTGCTGATCTTTATAGGTGGGAACGCGCTCGAGCCAACCCAGTGGCGTTGACATCGACAAGAGCAAATGCAACTCAGCGTGCTCGGGTACTTTTGATTGAATGAATATCTTGGCTTGCGAGGGATCGATACCCGCCGCCAACCAATCAATCACCATATCCCAAGTGCTACTCTCGATGATGGAGGGGTCGTCGTAGTGCGTGGTGAGCGCGTGCCAATCCGCGACGAAGAACAAACAGGGATGCTCGGATTGCAGCCGCACCCAATTTTTCAGTGCGCCATGGTAGTGGCCAAGGTGCATCGCACCGGTGGGGCGCATGCCGGAGACAACACGGTCTGGGTACATGATGGGGTCAGGTGACGAGAAATTTTAGGGGAGCAACCAGCACCGAGAGCAAGCCATTCGCTGCAGCCACCACCGGAATCATCCAGAACTTCAGCAGGTTGAGCATGGCAAGCGCGAGCACGATGAAAAATCCGTAGGGCTCGATCCGGGCAAACTTGAATGCATAGGGCATCGGCAGCAAGCTGGTGAGGATGCGTCCGCCATCGAGCGGCGGCAACGGAAACAAGTTGAAAGCAAACAGCACAAGGTTCACCACGATGCCGGCCACGCGAAAGAAATATTCTTCCTGCAAAGAGGCACCGTACAGCACGAAATAAAGAATCATCCAGCCGAGCGCCATCACCAAGTTGGCCGCGGGGCCGGCCAGTGCAACCCACAGCATGTCGCGCTTGGGATGATTCAAGCGAGAAAAATCAACCGGGACCGGCTTGGCATACCCAAAAATAAACGGGCTTTGAACCAGCGCGAGCACCAGCGGTAGCACGATGGTGCCCATGGGGTCGATGTGCTTGGCCGGGTTCAGACTCATGCGGCCTTGCGAGTACGCTGTCAGGTCACCGAAAAAGCGTGCAGCATAGGCATGTGCTGCCTCGTGTAGCGTGATCGCGAACAGAATCGGCAATGCATAGACCGCAATCGTCTGGATTGTGTCACTCATCTGCGAGATTTTAGCAGAGCGACCTCGCGCTTCCGCGTACCCATGCTCGACTGCGCATTAACCAAACAGCGATACATCGCCTCGCCCTCGCCGCAAGACCACCGGCCCCTCCCCGGTCAAATCAACCACGGTAGTCGGCGCCAGCCTGCAGCTACCACCATCAATGACCAGCTCGACCTGACGCTGCAAGGTTTCTCGAATCTCATCCGGATCATTCAGCGGCATCTCACTGCCCGCCGGTATGAGGGTGGTACCGATCAGTGCCTGCTGCAACTCGCCGAGCAGCGATTGCGCGATGGGGTTCTCAGGCACACGCAGCCCGATGGTTTTACGCGACGGGTGCGACAGCCGACGCGGCACTTCGCGCGTCGCCTCAAGAATGAAAGTAAACGGACCCGGTGTTGCCGCTTTCAACAAGCGATACTGCTTGTTGTCGACGCGAGCATAGTTGGCAATCTCCGACAGGTCGCGACAAAGCAAAGTCAGATGGTGCTTTTCATCCACCCCGCGAATACGCCGCAGCTTATCGACCGCGGCCTTATCGTCGAGGTGGCAGACCAATGCATAACTCGAATCCGTTGGCAAAGCGACGATGCCGCCGGCGTCAATAATCTCCACCGCCTGACGTATCAGTCTGGGTTGCGGGTTGTCCGGGTGAATATGAAAGTATTGGGTCATAAGAA
Organism: Burkholderiaceae bacterium; assembly: GCA_046082065.1. Taxonomy (GTDB): domain Bacteria; phylum Pseudomonadota; class Gammaproteobacteria; order Burkholderiales; family Burkholderiaceae_D; genus Pernthalerella. The sequence goes on along the minus strand of JBJTXC010000295.1, from coordinate 1,132 downwards.
CAAAACAAAAGCGACAGCCTAACAGGCTGTCGCTTCAAGGTACTGATACAGACGGACTTAGCCGCGCTGCAGTGCTGTGATACGCTCTGCCAAAGGCGGATGGGTAGAAAACAACTCGAAAAAACCAGTCGAGTGGTTGATACCCAGCGCAGCCACTGACTGCGGTAACGCAGCTTCATGCAAGGTACTGAGTCGATGCAGCGCGTTGATCATCGGCTGACGGTTACCCATTAGCTGCGCCGCACCAGCGTCGGCACGAAACTCGCGCTGACGCGAGAACCAGGCCACGATCATCGAGGCCAGCACGCCAAACACAATCTGGCAAACGATCACGGTCACCATGTAGCCCACGCCACCGGTACTCTCATCGTTGCGCGACAGTGCGCGATCAACCACGTAGCCAACGATGCGGGACAAGAAAACGACAAAGGTGTTGGTGACGCCCTGTATCAAGGTCATCGTCACCATATCGCCATTCGCAATGTGCGCGACTTCATGCCCCAGCACAGCCTCGACTTCGTCGCGGGTCATGTTCATCAGCAGACCGGTAGACACTGCAACCAGAGCCTCATTACGGAAAGCACCCGTCGCAAAAGCATTCGGCTCGCCCTCGTACACCGCCACCTCGGGCATACCGATGCCTGCACGGTCAGCCAGTCGACGAACCGTATCAAGCAACCAGCGCTCGGTTTCGTTTTGCGGGTGCTCGATCACGGTCGCACCGGTACTCCACTTGGCCATCGGCTTGCTGATCAGCAGCGAGAAAATCGCGCCGGTAAAACCTACCACCAGCGAGAACACCAGCAAGCTGCCGACGTTCAGCCCCTGAGCGGTGAGGAAACGATCGACACCCAGCACTGACAGCACAATCGACATCACCGCGATCACGGCAATGTTGGTCAATACAAACAAGAAAATTCGTTTCATGGAATGGTCTCCAAAGAAGACACGGCAAAAACACGCGGATTATGTGCGCGCCAAGCCCGACGTGGCGACGCCGCAACCGAAATTCAACTCAGCTAAAGCCGAAGATTTTTTGCGGGTAGCACAGAAAATGACTCACCAATCATGCCAAACCGGCGTCAGGTCTGCTGGCAGCGGCGGCAGCGACCCAAGGTCGGCACCTGATTCG
>JBJTXC010000294.1:0-7264 GCA_046082065.1 Burkholderiaceae bacterium | reverse complement strand
CAGCTTGTCGACCGACCTCCAGATTTTGCAGCACGCTCAGCTCTGAAAAAACCCGTCGATCTTCCGGTACAAAACCGAGCCCGCGACGTGCGATCTCATACGGCTCAAGCGTACCGATCTCTTCATCCATGAAACGCACCTGACCACGTTTGCTCGGTAGCAGACCCATGATGGATTTGATGGTGGTGGACTTACCCGCGCCATTACGACCCATCAGCGCAACGACTTCACCGCGACCCACCTCAAGCGACACATCAAACAGCATCTGCGCCTTGCCATAAAACGCATTCAACCCACTCACCGTCAGCATCGATGCGCTCATAGGTTGGCCACCGGATTACTGAAAGTGCTGCCGCTACCGAAATACACCTCTCGCACCAAAGGATGATGACGTACCGACGCTGCATCACCTTCGGCGATCAATTTCCCGCGTGCCAGCACGATCAGGCGGTCGGCAAATGCAAACACCACATCCATGCTGTGCTCTGTGAATAGCACCGCAAGCTGCTGCTCGACCACCAATTTCTTGGTTAGTGCCAATAGTTCATGACGCTCTTTACTCGCCATGCCGGCGGTCGGCTCATCCATCAATAACAGTCGCGGCTGATTCGCCAGCGCCATGGCCAACTCAACCCGTTTCAAATCACCATAGGACAGCACGCTGCATGAGCGGTCCGCTTGCTCTGCCATACCAACCTTCGCAAGCAAAGCCATCGCTTCGTCGCGCTGATAAGCACGCGCGGGGCGCCACAGTCCGAATAATTTTTTCTGATGCGAGATCAATGCCATTTGCACGTTCTCGACCACAGTCATTGAATGAAAGGTCGCCGCAATCTGAAAAGTTCGTCCAACGCCTAAGCGCCAAATCGATCGGGGTGGTTGACCGGCGATGTCCTGACCTTCGAATAAAATCTCGCCGGTATCGGGTTTGATTTGCCCGTTAAGCATATTGAAGCAGGTCGATTTGCCAGCACCATTGGGGCCGAGTAGCGCCAGCAACTGCCCGGCGGGCAAATCAAATGACACATCATCGACCGCGCGTATGCCGCCGAATGCTTTAGCCAAATGGCGAACCTGCAGCAAGCTCATGCAGTACGCCCGCGCGAATCAAACACTGATCGTACAAAGCCCGCCAAGCCCTGTGGGAACACTAGCACCAAAAACAAGATCACCGCGCCCAATACCGCGCGCCAGTATTCAGTCTCGCGTATCAGTATGTCTTGCAGGCTGCTGAACACCACGCTACCCACCAAAGGCCCACTCAGAGTTTGCACGCCCCCCAGCAACACCATGATCAATGCATCGACCGAGCGGCCGATATGTATGGTCTCGGGCGAGATGCTGCCCTTGGAAAATGCAAACAGTGCACCAGCGACACCACAAAACACGCCGGCAAAAACAAAAGCCAGCCACTGTATTCGTTTGACATCGATGCCGATAGCGTCGCTGCGCAAAGCAGAATCTCGTGCAGCGCGCAGCGCGTAGCCAAACGGCGCAAACAGTATGCGTCGCATCAGCAACACAACAGCGCCGACGAGTAACAGGGTCAGGTAGTAGTAATGCACTTTGTCAGCCAACCATGGCGATGGCCACAAACCGGTGACACCATTGCTGCCACCCGTGAGCTCGTCTGACTGAAAAATCACAGACCAGACGATCTGTGCAAATGCCAGCGTCAACATCGCCAGGTACACACCAGACAAACGTACACAGAACCAGCCAAATACCAATGCGCCGATGGCCGCCACCCAGGGCGCAAGCAATAAAGAGATCAACATCGGCCAACCCAGCGCTTTCATAACCAAGGCTGCGCCGTAGGCACCCAAACCGAAATAAGCCGCATGACCGAATGAGTGCATACCGCCCGGCCCCATGATGAAATGCAAGCTCGCCGCAAACAGCGCAGCAATCAGCAAATCAATACCCAATACCAGTACATAAGGAAAGCTACTGTTCAGCGCTGGCAGCAGCAGTAAGACCAGCAGCAATAACCAGGCAAAGTTTTTCAGTTGCTTGCTCGCTGCGAGCAGCGGTGCCTCGATACTGGCAGCACCCCTTGCGACCGCCTGCACTTTGCCAAGCAGGCCCCATGGCCGAGCCACCAGGACCACCGCCATGATCAAAAACTCGACCACCAGGGTGAGCTTGGAAAATGAAAAATCAATACCCAACCACTGCACGGTACCAAGCGCTGCACAGATCGCTTTGGTTTGAGCGATAAGTAGCGCTGCTACATAGGCACCCGGGATGCTACCCATACCGCCCACCACCACGACGACAAATGCATCGCCGATGGTTTGCAGATCGAGATGCAAACTCGCAGGCTCATTCGGCATTTGTATCGCACCGCCTAATCCGGCCAGAAAAGCACCCAGCGCGAAGACGCTGGTGAACAACCAAGCCTGATTCACGCCGAGGGCGCTCACCATATCGCGATCCTGCGTTGCGGCGCGCACCAAAGTGCCCCAGCGCGTGCGCGTCAGCAGCAACCAAAGCAGTAGCAGCACCACCGGTCCAATGAAAATCAGCAGCAGGTTGTACTTGGGGAAGGATTGTCCAAACAAGTCGACCGCACCGGTGAAGCCCGGTGCGCGCGGCCCCAGCAATTCCTCGGCGCCCCAAACGTACAACGCAAGATCTTTGATAACCAAGACCAACGCAAATGTAGCGAGTAGCTGAAATAACTCGGGGACGTGATAAATCCGGCGCAGCAGCACAATTTCTATCAATGCACCTAACAGCGCCGTGCCGAGTGCCGCGATGAAAATACTGCCCCAAAATCCGAAAGCACTGGCAGCACCCAACCACTCACTCACCGAGATCGCCATGTACAAGCCCAGCATAGTGAGCGAGCCATGCGCGAAGTTGACGATACGGGTCACACCAAAAATCAACGACAAGCCTGCCGCCACCAGAAACAAAGACGACGCGCCCGCCAATCCATTCAATAGCTGCAGTAACAAGCTCGACAGCGTCATGGTTGGCAACTACGAGTGAATGAAGAGGACAAGCACACGGCAGATGATTTAAGGCGCCTTGCGGAGTTGCTTGACTTCGGTGTCAGCTGGCTGGAACTTGGCCCCATCAAGGTACTGATAGTTGACCATCACGCCCTTACCATCCTTGACCGCCAGCCGGCCCACATACGCGCCCATTGTGGATTGGTTATCTTGTGCTCGATATCGAATGGGGCCAAGTGGCGTATCGACATTCAAGCCGTGGAATACATCAATCAGTTTCTCGGTGTTGGTACTGTTCGCCTTGCGTATACCGGCAGCGATCGACATGATGGCCGAGTAGCCAACGATGGAGCCGAGGCGTGGGTAGTCATTAAATTTTTTCTGGTAAGCGTCAAGAAAGCGTTTGTGCTCAGCCGTGTTGATACCACTCCACGGGTAGCCAGTCACAATCCAACCGGTCGGTGCTTCGTCTTTGAGCGGGTCGAGATACTCCGGCTCGCCGGATAACAAACTCACCACCTCACGACCTTTGAACAAGCCACGCGTCGTGCCCTCGCGTACCAGCTTGGCCAGATCAGGGCCAAACAGCACATTGAATACAGCATCGGGCTTGGCATCAGCCAAGGCTTGCGTGACTGCAGCCGCATCGACCTTGCCCAGTGGCGGCGCCTGCTCGGCGACAAACTCCACATCGGGTTGCGCTGCTTTGAGTAGCTGCTTGAATGTATTCGCAGCCGACTGACCATATTCATAGTTGGGATACACGAGTGCCCAACGTTTTTTCTTCAGCTTGGCCGCTTCGGGTACCAGCATGGCGACTTGCATATAGGTCGAAGGACGCAAACGGAAGGTATAGCGGTTACCGTTTTCCCAAACGATTTTGTCAGTGAGCGGTTCAGCAGCAAGGAAGAAGATTTTTTTCTGCTGCGCGAAATCCGTCACAGCCAAACCGACATGCGATAAAAAGGTGCCGGTTAATACGTCCACCTTCTCACGTGACAGCAATTCTTCCGCAGCGCGTACCGCATCGCCCGGATTGGCATTGTCATCACGTGAAATAATTTCCACCTTCTTGCCGACCAGTCCACCACTGGCATTGATTTCTTCCAGTGCCAGCTCCATGCCTTTTTTATAGGGGCCTAAAAAATTTGCATGCGCCTTGTAGCTATTGACTTCACCGATCTTGATGGTTTGTGCTTGGGCCAGCGCACCCAGACTCAGCAGCACGCACGCCAGCAATGAAGATCCAGATTTTTTCAAGTAATACACGTTGCTCTCCCCCGATTGTTCAGCGCAAGCCGTCTTGACCTTTGATCTCGTGTTTTTGCAAGCCGCCGATGCGCGCTAGCGGCCGACCGGAATCGGTCACGGCAACAGCGACCACGATCTCGTTGGCGCGCGGCGCATCGGCCACACGTGCCTCGATCGCATCAAAATGGCTGCGCACAAAAGCTGCATCTTTATGACCCAGCGGCACATCAATCGCCGTGCCCAGCCCACCCATTTTTTTGGCTGAAGGTACCAGCGCAGCGCCTTTTTCAACTGCTTCACGCAAAGGCGCACCAAGCTTGGGATGCAAGAGAGCCGCTGCGTGCTCCAATTCACCACCCTCGCCGACGATCGCTGCCTTGCCATAGCTCTCGGCCTGTGACGGTTGAATATTCAGTGCCTCGACACACTGCTCACCTAATAATTTGCCAAGCTCGGCGCCAATATCGCTGAGCGCATCGAGATTATCTGAATAGCGCCCTGCGAATGGATTGGCAATCACTGCCATCGCTACCGCCCGACGGGTGGGCGGATCGATCGACTGTCCCATCTCGACCCGTGTTTCATCGACTTGCACGATTAATTTTCGAATCTCCGCTTTCATCACAATACCTATCGTCAGAAAAATTTATCGCTGCCCGTCGAATTGGCTAATGCCGTCGGGCGTCAAACCACCAACACGGGCGTGTATGCGCGCACCGGTCGACATCACCAGAATCAGAACAAGCTCGTCTGCAGCAGGCGCGCCGGGCACTGACACTTCGATCGCATCAAAATGGCTCCGTACGTAGCTGGCAGTAATGTGGGTCAGGGGCACATCCAATCGGGTGCCAGGCGAACCCACTTTTTTGGTGGAAGGCACGATCGCCAGCGGACGGCTGCGTGGCTTGGCATCGCCTGCTAAATTCGCTGTACTTGAATTTTTTGTCTGGCTCTGCGCTTGCGTGTAGCCGGCACGGTCACCATGCCATCCGAGCAGCTCGCGCATGGCATAGCCACCGGGTACGTGCCACAGCGCGCCATGCTCAAGCTCGCCTGCACTGCCCACGACCGCGCCTTTACCGTAGCTATTGATTTGTTCTGGTTGTTTACGCATCGCACGCAGCAGCGTATTCGCCATTTCAAGCCCAACCGGATTCAGCGCCTCCATCATGGGCAAGATATCGGCATGGTATTCACCGGCATACGGGTTGGTCAGTACCGCTGCAACTGCACCGCGAATTTGTGGTGCAGCAGGCGCAGGCCCAAATTCATGCAGGATAGTTTCTACGTGGGTGAATACCCGGCGTATTTGAATCAGACTCATCTCGTTTTCTTTTTATCGTTCAGCTTAACCGGACTTATCGATCCGACTCATCATGTCCAGCGTAGCTTATACGAAATATTTTTTAAATTTGTATTTCGATAAACATGGGTGCCAGGCTATTTACTTCATGCTGCTTCTTTTACTTGAAATCCTGATGTGTCGGGTGTCGTTACAAGCAAGCGCTGCTGCCCTTGCAGGGTCAGCATCGCTGCAAAAATCAGGCCGTCGGCTTGTAATTGCTGCGCATAACGTGCGCCGCTATCCAGTGCTTGATTAATCAATGTGGTGGGTAAAGGACCCACCGCTGTCGTTACCAGCCGTTCACCTAAATCGGTATCGTCTTTGAGTGTATTCGCAGGCGCGCGCTCGATTGCTGCATGCTGCACATTCACTGCATTAGCGATCATGGTAGCTGCGGCATCGGCGACTGCTGCGCATTCTGCTAACACCGTGACGCTATCGGCAATACCCAGGCTCATGCTGCGACCACGCCAGCCCGAGGTGGCAATACCGCGTACCGGCATCGCCGCATCTACATCAAAACGGCCTTGTGGCTCGGCACTGAAGTTTGCGATGTCGGTCACCAGACCGACACTGTACTGCTGCCCGGCCTGCAAATGAATGGCGATATCGCCGCCATTATTAATGCTGGCGCGCTGTATACCCGGCTCGGCCGCAAAAAAACCGATCAGCTCATCCGCCACCGCACCGGCGACAGCCGCCATCGGCGTGATGAACTGTGATCGATGTGGCCAACATGCGCGCACCATACGACGCGCTACAGGCGATTGCATCCATGCCGCCTGCGTCAGCGGTTGGCGCAGTACACTTAATTCCACGACCAGCTCAGGCAAAATCTGCACAAACCGACACCAACACGCCGACAGCGCACGCTCAATGTCGACGCGCTCACCATCGATACTGATCAACAGATCAATGGGGCCGTAATGAAAATGCCAGCGGCCATCCTGAAGTTGTTGTCGTTGTGGCTGCATGGCGTCGCTCTCAACCGAGCATGGGCTTTTGAAGCAGCGGCCAACTGCTGTGTTCGACTGACCAGTGCATTGATCGAGAACGCTCCTGATCGATCACCTCATCGATGGGCCGCACACCATCCATATGACCCCCAAGCCGGGCATAGTCATCCAGCCGCATGGTGAACTCAATCGGCGCAACAATCGCCGGCGTCGGTACCGAGCCGAATGATTGATCTGGCATCCGTAGCACATCCACCATCACGGTAATGCCACCGCCAGCCCAGACATACGCAGGGGCACCGCCGCAGGTCACTTGCGTGATGGCCTGCTTGATTGAATTGGTTAACCAGACCGGGTTATCGGTCACACCGGCGCGCAATGAGCCACCCGCGCCCGCCAGAAACATCACACTCGCTAATGATGGCTCGCAATTCTCGACGATACGATCAACCACTTTTTGCACAGCGCTCGGCATCGTCGCAGGTACCGGCTGTAGCTGCTCATTCAACACGAACCATGCTGCGTGCTCGCCCGTAGTCGACGTCATGAGTAAACGCATGCCAGGTCGCGCATACTCGGGGTCGAAGCCTTCAATGATATCGAGCGGGTTGGCAATGTCGGTACCGCCCCAACCCTGGCCAGGATTCGCTACTTGAAAATAACGTCCCGGCGTCGATTTACGACCCTTCATTTTTATGCCTGACAGCGGCATATCGAGGCATCGGCCCGCCTGATGCTCACTCAACACACCG
>JBJTXC010000293.1:0-4372 GCA_046082065.1 Burkholderiaceae bacterium | reverse complement strand
TGCCCGCTCGGCAGGGTAATGTCTTGCTCAATCAGCCACACCACGTCGCTGGTGAGTGCAGCCATCTGCTCGGCCGATAAGGCAACGCCCGGACGTAGCTGATGGGCTTGGGCGTACGTGCTTGCGTTATTCATGAGTGCTTGAAACTGCGCCTCGTCATCAGCGTAGCCCGTCAAGAAGCGACGACCCGTGAGTTGCGCGATTTGTTCTCGCACCAGCCGCTGCTCGTAAAAGCCGTCACCCAGGCGTTTTTGCATCTGCTGTGGATCGAGCGCTAATTGTTGCAGCAGATAATCCGAGCTCAGCCATTGCCTGTGATTGGTGAAACGTGGATCGGTCTCAACCAGATATCCGCTTGCTTCAGGCGCAGATCGATACAAGCTACTGCTGGGCATAGCGGCTGCAAGCTTGATATAACGAGTCACATGGTCAGTGCCACGGTTGATATCTGCGGCATTGGAGATGCGCGTCGGATCAGTGCTGGCCTGATCCTGATAACCCACCACACCGAGTGAAATGGTTTGTACTTGCGCGGGTGGCTCGTACTTTTCTTCAGCCATCCTGGTCGAGTCGGGGCCTTTTTTATGGTGACGCCAGAACGCCTGGACCGTGCCCTGATCCATCACGGTGCGCGTGCCGGTGGCATCGATGTTGTTCAAGGTGGTGACTTGTACGTCTAGATCTTTGCCCGCCAGGATGCGACTTTTATCGTTGGTGAGTGTTTGCCCCCGCACATGCAGGTTGCCACCCGCCGTGATCAGCGCCGGGATTGAGTGGTCTGTGACATCCTCGGTCACGCTACGCTGGTACTGGTAGAACAGCCAAGTTTCGTAGTTACCCTCAGGCGTATGCAGATGATATGACTCGTCAGTATATGTATAGACGTCTGGCGTCCCCTGTCGGTAGCGATTGGGTGAGCCACTACCGGCAAATTCAACAATAGACTCCAGCGGCTTGGTCTGTTTGCGTGTTCGGTAATGTGCATTCACGTTGCGAATATCATCGACCGCCAAGCTCATATCACCGCCTGCCTCAATCTGGGCGCTGATATTGTCCAATCGTCGGGCTTGCCCGGTGGCGTGGCGCTGCGCATCAAGCTGGCCACCGATCGACATATCGCCTTCGCTGTATAGCAATCCGCCTTCGCGGTTGGTGATTTGTTCAGCACCAATATCCAGCCTGTTACGGGCGGCAATCACTGGCGTGAAGCGACTTGGTTCAGGGTCGGATCGGGTATCCGCTGTGGTAGTCGAAGTGGTCGTGGGCGCGCGCGTGTCGATATCACTAATTAAGTTGTTCGCTGCAATAGCCACATGATCGCCGTAGATACGTCCCGTACCAAGGTTCTTCATGGTCGGGCTCTGCAACAGAACCTCCCCACCATGAATGACGCCACGATGCTCAATCTCTGTTGCACTGTTTAGCGATACGCTGTCGTCTGAATTGATGATACCATCGTTGATCAAGCGCTCTGCAACGCTCACATCGAGCTGTCGGGTGCTATCGATGACGCCAGTGACTTAAAGCCACCCCGCAGATGTGATGCGAATATCGTTTGCGCCACCACCAAGCGTCCCAGCCTGACGTACACCGACACCCGCTTCAGTGGCAACCAGCCAAATCTTGTTGGCATACATACCGCCCAGTGCGCTGACATCAATCGCTACCTGCGGTTTGCCATGGCTGTCAGCGAGTGTTGTTGTGTGCAGGTCACTCGCATCTACCACATTGCTACCCGCGATGACGTTCAGTTGCCGAGCACGTAGCGCGGCATTGACTTGAACTGCGCGTGCCATCACATCGGTGAAATCAACACCTTGGGTATCCAGGCCATTGCCATCGAATTGCACCGTACCGCCTCGCACCAGGTAGCTATCCAGATTGCCGTTGGCGCTGTATTGCGGCACGCCTGTGGTGAGCGTGGCTCGGCTCGCATTGATAAAGCCGCAGCCATCACAGCGAATACCTGAAGGATTGGCGATAACCAGCTTGGCGGCTTGACCCGCGACCTCAACATACCCGCGCAAGAGGCTGGGATGACTTGAGTTCACTTCATTGACAATCACCGTCGCTGGCAGCGCAAGCAGTGGGTTGGCTTGCACCCAGCCGCCCAGCAGGGTTTGCACTGATTGATTGGCGTTGTTGACTATCGCGCCGCGACCGTTCACATCAAACTGACTAAAGGTGTTGCGCGAGACGCCACCAGCACTCGGCGTTTGAATGTTTATCAGCGGTACGCCGTTCGAAGCAGTATTGACGATGGGCTGACGGTTTACCGGCGCGGCGGTATCCGGAACAATCTGCGCACGCGCACTCATGGGCAGCAAAGTTATCGACAACACACTGACCAAGACGCTACCAATTAACAGGCGCTGGCTATGGCCGCCGGCGTGGCGGCTCGGCATGGTTTCGGCCACCACCATTAACGCACCACGCGCGCGGTTGAATACCACGCGATAACAAAGCCGGTTCATAGCGATACCTTCGATTCAGATTGATGAAAACGGAGCGAACAGTCACTGTCTGGTCGGGTTGCGATCGGGTGCGCCGCAAACCATGTGTCGGCTTCGGCGCGATCAATTGCCATGCCGTGCCAATGTTTGACACGCGAGCCGTGTTCAACACCGTGATGATGTAAATAGCGGCCGTAATTTGTTGGGAATAAGTGCCTTCGAAGTAAACGCCAAATCGGCGCGGTGTGACCAAATGGCGCGATCCAGTCAATCATCCACATACGATCGCCGCTAGCCCAATCGTCGTGTGTGATCGATGTATGGGGGCCATACAGATAAGTGCGCTCAACGTCGACTGAAAAATTAGCCCAGGCCAAATAGAACACGGGCTTGCCATTTTCAGTCGCAAGCACAAATTGCTTGCGGGTGATCGGCGGTAGCAGCAGCGTCGACAGCCATTTCACCGGTGCATCACGTCGCGTGTTTGCGTGCATCCATAGCCAAGTTGCGGCACCAAAGACCTCGGTTTCACGCCATGTTTGCTGTAGCAAGCCAGGTGCAATCACTTCAAGACCGGGAGCAGAGACAAATCGCATCCGGTCTCCCTAGTACGACCAGCTGACACTGAAGCCGACGTTCAGTCCCTGCGCAGAGAAACCGACTGGCGCAGATAGCGCACGACCGGCGAATAAGTCATACGTCAAACCGTACGCACCACCACGGATACCGAGCGCCATGCCGGCCAGATGCTTGCCGAGTAGCTGATCGCTATGACGGCCATGTAACTCACCGTAGTCGAGACCAAGATAGGCTTCTTGTCCTGATCCGCCCAACGACACGCCAAGGTCATTTCGGACCAGCCAGCCTTCATCAGCCGACAAGATGCGTTGCTCATCGAAGCCTTGTACCGAGAACCTACTGCCAAGACTGAAGCGATCTTGTGGTAACAGTGAGCGACCCGCATGCTGTGCGCGGACTGCAAGGGTGTAGCGCATGCGCTGTGACGCGAACACGAATGGCAGGTTGTACAGCGCGCCGAGTTGAATAATCTGCGGGCGTGAGCTGCCCTCCATGTCTTCATTCACACGCCGCTGACTACCGAAAGCACCCGTGCCGCGTCGATACCCTGCATTCAGATCCAGCGTTGCAGCACCAAGTATTTGTCGACGCGCCCAGCCCGCTTCCCAGCCACCGAGCTGCCGCTGTTGCACGACCATCTCAATGTCGCCAATGTAGTTGTGCGATTGTTTCGACCAAACACTCAGATAAGCAGAGGTTTTGCTGTTTGCGTCACGTGCCAGCACCCGTGAGAGTTTGAGCTCATGATTCGAGCTTTCGCCGCTGTATATCGTCGTGCCGATCACACTGGCGATCGGCTGCCGATACTGGTTGCTACTTGTCGTGGCGGCGACCAGCCAATGGCCGAACGGTAGTGAGTAATGCAGCGTCTTGCCGTTCGTGCCACTGGGGCTTGGTGCATTGGTAAACAGGCTGTTATTGACGCTCACATAAAAAAGATCGTTGAGCGTGAGTGCGTGGTCATACGACAGCGTGAACGCACCCTGATAGCGACCGGTCGATTCGAGCCCTGAATTGTCGGCAGACAGATTCAGACGAAATGGAAATTTCTGGCGCCACTCGATCACGATGTCGCTGTATCCGGGCGTCGCATCAAGGCTATCAGCCGGTACGATACGAATCTCCGCATCTACAGTCGGTACTCGCTTCAGATTTTCCAGGGCTTGCTCAATCTCACGCAGATTCAGCAAGTCGCCGGCCCGCATCGGCATCGCGTTCCATGTCGTGGCACGCATCGAGGTGGCTTCAGTGAAACGTATATTGTGTATGCGTCCCGGAACCAGCGTCACGCCAATTACGCCATGCGTCAGATCTTGCGGCGCTACCAGCACACACGTTGT
>JBJTXC010000292.1:0-5737 GCA_046082065.1 Burkholderiaceae bacterium | reverse complement strand
GTCGAGAACATTTTGCATAGTCGCATTGTATCGGCTACGACTGCCGCAGATGACGCTTGCCGCAAACTCCAATACACTGCAACGCATGTCAGACAGTATGCCGAACTCAAACTTGACTGCGCCCGACCATCAGCAGCGTGGCGCAGAAGCGTCGACCACCGCTCGCGTTGGTTTGTTTTTTTATCTGGTGCTGGTGATCTACGCGAGTTGCTATCCATGGGCCGGCTGGCGCAGCACCGGTCTGGCGCCGTGGTCTTACCTGTTTGACGGGCTGCCGCGCTACTGGACCACGTTTGACCTGATGGCCAACATCGTGGGCTACGTACCGCTCGGCGCGCTGATCGCATTTGCTTTGTATCCGCGTGTGGCAGGAACGCTTGCGGTGCTGTGTACGGTTGTGAGCGGTGTGCTGCTGGCGGTACTGCTGGAGTGCATACAAAGTTATTTGCCCTCACGCGTGCCAAGCATTCTCGACTTGATGACGAATACCATCGGTGTTGCAGTGGGTGCAGTCGTCGGTCAGCGACTGTCGGCACCTGTGTTGCAGCAAAGTCGTTTACGGGCATTGAAGTCGCAATGGTTCGGCGCCCGCTCAAGCGCCGGATTGATTGTCGTTGCGCTGTGGCCGCTGGCGCAGATTTATCCGCAGCCTTATCTGTTCGGTCACGGTCTCTGGCTACCGACACTATCGGGGATGCTATCGGATTGGTTTGATGTGCCCATCGACATAGGCCGACTGCTATGGCGCGATATCAGCCTGGACATCGAGCACTTCTTGCTGGCCGAGGTGGTGGTCACGGCGCTCGGCATGACTGCTGCAGTGCTGATGCTGCTTTGCCAAAGCAGACGTCAAGCGCCTCGCTTGCTGTTGGCGATTAGTTTACTGCTCACTGCGACCATGACCAAGGCGCTGGCGCACGCCGTATTGTTTTCGCCATCCGATGCATTTACCTGGCTGACCCCCTCGGCGGTAAGCGGCTTGCTGGTCGGCGCAGTCATGCTGGCAGGTTTGTCGTCCGCCCCGGCAGCAGCGCAGCGACGCGCCGCGATCGTCGCCTTGCTGGTCTGCCTGTTACTACTGAACATATTGCCTGCCAATCCGTATTTTCTTTCGACATTAAGCGAATGGGTGCAGGGTAAATTTCTCAACTTCAATGGCGCTGCACAGTTTTTATCGCTGTTCTGGCCTGCGTTTGCGCTTTGGGCTCTGCTGCGACCGGCGCAACGTTCTGCATAGCGAGTTATCATTCGCAGCCACCTCAATCAGTCAGTGACTTTCTCATGAGCGATCCTTACTACCAGCGTCATGTTTTCATCTGCACCAATGTTCGCGACGATGGTCGGGCATGCTGCGCAGAACGCGGCGCGCAAGGCATACAAGACTATGCCAAGCGTCGCATCAAAGCGCTGGATATGAATGGCCAAGGCAAAATTCGTATCAATAAATCAGGCTGCCTTGATCGCTGCGAAGAAGGGCCGGTGATGGTGGTTTACCCCGATGCGGTGTGGTACACCTATGTCGACAAGCAAGACGTTGACGAGATCATTGATTCGCATGTGCTGGCAGGGCAAGTGGTTGAGCGCTTGAAGATCTAGCAACTACGGTATCGCGCCAGCAGCACCACGAGCCCATCGCATCATGAACGCGCAAACGCAGTCATTCTCTTTGGTCGGTCCAGCCGGCTCTATCGAGTGCAAATTAGATCTGCCAGCATTAACGACGCCACAAGGCATCGCGCTGATTGCGCATCCACATCCCTTGTACGGCGGCAGCCTGGATAACAAGGTCGTACAAACGCTGGCGCGCGCCTTTCTCGCATTAGGCTATGTCTGCGCCCGCATGAATTTTCGGGGTGTAGGACATTCTGCCGGCGTACATGATCACGGCATCGGTGAAACCGAGGACATGGCGCTGCTCCATGCTCACATGATCAACACCTACCCCGGTCTGCCGGTGGCGCTGGCCGGGTTTTCATTCGGCACGTTTGTGCTGTCCAGGCTGCAGCAGCAGCTCACGACGCAAAATCAAGCAGCGCAGCGACTTGCATTGGTCGGCTGCGCTGCAGGTAAATGGGATCTTGCACCGGTGCCTGCCGATACGCTGCTGATACATGGCGAGCAAGATGAAACCATACCGCTTGCGGATGTATTCGAGTGGGCGCGCCCGCAAGATTTACCGGTGGTGGTCATTCCCGGCGCCGATCATTTTTTTCATCGCAAACTTCATCACATCAAGCAGCTGGTCATCGCTGCCTGGCACAGTAATTCAGCAGGCGGAATTTAAGGCCGCAACAGCCCGCTGAATCGTCGCCCCGGCGCTATAATCAGCAGGCGTTTTTGCCGCTGATCTGCGATTCAATGAAAAAAATTCTGGCCGCTTGTGCCGCGCTGTGCCTGTTTGTCAATGCGTCCGCCGAACTTGTCGCGCCACCCACCGTCGCCGCTCGCTCTTGGCTGCTGATGGATGCGACTAGCGGACAAATTCTCGCCTCACATGAACCCGATAAGCAGATCGAACCTGCGTCATTAACCAAACTGATGACCGCGTATCTGGCTTTTTCTGCAGTACGCGACAAGCGCGTCGATTTGCAGCAGACCGTCAATGTGTCGGTGAAAGCGTGGAAGGTTGACGGTGACAGCTCCAAGATGTTCATTGAGCCGTCAACACCGGTGCGCATACAAGATTTACTGTATGGCTTGATTGTGCAGTCGGGTAATGATGCTGCGATTGCACTGGCTGAAGCAGTCGGCGGTGATGAAGCAAACTTCGTGTCGCAAATGAATCGTACTGCACAGCGCCTGGGCCTGAAGAATACGCGCTTCGCGAATCCGCACGGGTTGCCTCATGCAGAAAATTATTCGACGGCGCGTGATCTTGCCACGCTCGCTAACGGCTTGATCACCGACTTCCCGGCGCTTTACAAAATTTATTCGATCAAAAGCTTCACGTATAACAAGATTACCCAACCGAATCGCAACCGTTTGCTGTGGCTAGACCCAACAGTAGATGGCGTAAAAACCGGGCACACGCAGGCAGCAGGCTACTGTCTGATTGCATCAGCCAAACGACCGAATGGTGCGAATGGTGAACGTCGCATGCTGTCGGTCGTGCTGGGTACCGATTCGGATTCGGTACGCGCTCAAGAAAGCCAAAAACTACTCGCTTGGGGTTTTCAGCATTTTGATACGCACAAGGTCTATAGCAAGGGACAGGTCGTACTCACGCCCACAGTCTGGAAAGCATCTCTGAATGAAGTCAAACTCGGCTTTAATCGAGATGTGTACGTCACCCTGCCGCAAGGTAGTCATCCCAAAATTACGTCGCTGGTAGAACGTACCGATCCGCTGGTCGCACCTATCGATCAATATGCGCCGGTCGGGTCGCTAAAACTGCTGGCGGATGGTCAGGTGGTCAATACCGTGCCATTACTTGCGCTGGAGCCGGCACGCCCCGCGACTATTGTTGGCCGCTCGATCGATACACTGCGCTTGCTGCTTCCGTTTTAGACACCTGTCACATCAAACCCATCGCAGAAACGCCCCATGTCACTGCCTGGCGATAGCTTGATTGAATACCCGAGTGATTTCCCGATCAAGATCATGGGAATCATGCAGGATGCATTCGCGCAGACCATGGTCGAGGTCGTGCAACGCCATGATCCTGATTTTCATGCTGGCAAAATGACGATGCGTCCCTCATCCAAAGGTAACTACTTGGCACTCACCGTGACGGTGCGCGCGACTAGTCGCGAGCAACTCGATAATTTGTATCGTGAGTTGTCGTCGCATGCCATGGTCAAGGTGGTGTTGTAGCGTGCATGGCTGAGTTGCTGATTTCAAGGCGTGGCATCGAGCCGTATGAACAAAGCTTTGCTGCGATGCGCGCCTTCACCGATAGCCGCGACAGTCACAGCCCCGATGAAGTCTGGCTGGTCGAACATCCACCGGTATATACCTTGGGCCTCGGCGCAGACCCGGCGCATGTCATTGATGCACACGATATCGCGGTCGTTCAGACTGATCGCGGCGGCGAAGTAACCTATCACGGCCCGGGGCAAGCAATCGCCTACCTGCTGTTTGATTTACGGCGTGATGGCCGCCGACTATTACCGCGCGACTTTGTTTACCGTATTGAGCAAGCCGTGATCAACACCCTCGCCACGTATAATTGCGAGGGTGAGCGCAAGCCCGGCGCGCCTGGCATTTACATCGCCAACGGTGCCTGGCGTGGCGCCAAGATTGCCGCGCTGGGTTTGAAAATTCGTGCCAATGGCTGTACCTATCATGGCGTGTCGTTGAACGTAGCCATGGATCTGCAACCGTTCGACTGGATCAACCCATGTGGGTACCCGGGCCTCGCCAGCACGGATTTACGTCGCCTCGGCGTGAATGCCCCGCTCGCTGAAGTCCACGACCAATTAGCGCACGCGCTTGAACAACAACTGATGCCCTGAGCCATGTCCGATACCGGCGACACCATTGAGACCCGCTACGACCCAAGCCAAAAACAAAAAGGTGCCGGTAAGACTGCGCGCATCCCGATCAAGATCGTACCCGCCGAAAAGCTCAGCAAACCAGATTGGATTCGCGTTAAAGCGGCTTCGCCCACCACTCGGTTTTACGAAATCAAAGATATTCTGCGCAAGAACCAGTTGGTGACGGTATGCGAGGAAGCTTCCTGCCCCAACATCGGCGAGTGCTTCGGCAAAGGCACCGCGACCTTCATGATCATGGGCGACAAATGCACCCGTCGTTGCCCTTTTTGTGATGTCGGGCATGGCCGTCCTGACCCACTCGACACCAACGAGCCGGAAAATCTGGCGCGCACTATTGCTGCACTAAAGCTTTCTTATGTCGTCATCACCTCGGTTGATCGCGACGATCTGCGCGATGGCGGTGCAGGGCACTTCGTCGACTGCATACAGCGAGTGCGCGCACTATCACCAACAACACGCATCGAAATTCTCACGCCTGATTTTCGTGGGCGTATCGACCGCGCGCTTGATATCTTGCGCGCCGCGCCGCCGGATGTCATGAATCACAACCTGGAAACCGTGCCTCGCTTGTACCGTGAAGCACGACCCGGATCCGACTACGCGTTTTCACTCGAGCTATTGAAACGATTCAAGTCATTCTGCCCCGACGTGCCGACCAAATCCGGCCTGATGGTCGGGCTGGGTGAAACTGATGAGGAAATTCTTGAAGTCATGCGCGATTTGCGCGCGCACGACGTCGACATGCTTACGATCGGTCAGTACCTGATGCCGAGTAACGACCACCTACCGGTTCGTCGCTACGTGCATCCGGATACGTTCAAAATGTTTGAACAGGAAGCCAGAAAAATGGGCTTCGTGCACGCCGCGGTCGGCGCCATGGTGAGAAGTTCCTACCATGCCGACCAGCAAGCGCATCAAGCCGGCGTTGTACAACTTTAAAAAACGTACGGCTTGGGGGCGCCAACAACGCCAGGGGCACCTTTGCAGCAGGTTTAAGTAGAGAGGGCTTTTTCGATAAGCCGATGCAACCCCGCCTCATCCGGCACACCCACGAAACGCTTCATGATGTTGCCGTCTTTATCGATGAGAAATGCGGTGGGTGTTAGTTGCACATTACCGAATGCTTTGGCATTACTGCCATTGTTGTCTAGCGCCACGGTAAATGGTAACTGCCGTGTTTCAGCGTAGTTTTGTACATACTGCGGCGGATCGTAGCTCATGGCGACGGCGACCAACTCAAA
>JBJTXC010000291.1:0-3939 GCA_046082065.1 Burkholderiaceae bacterium | reverse complement strand
CTTTGGCATCGACGAATTTGCCACCAATGAACAGTTTGTTTTGTATCGCACTCATGAAAGCTCGGTCATTCATGTTTTAGGTCCGCCTGTAGGGTAAGCCTCACCTTCGCTAGTGCGCGGGCACCGGCTCAGTAAAAAAGCCAATTGAATTGCAGATCTACCGCTGACGCATTACCCGCAACAAAGATCTTGCGAAATCGGTTGGGGTTTCGGCTATTCGTCTTCAAAGACAGACCGACAGCCCCAACCATGTCAGCAACGAGGATGAGTCGTTTAAAACTCCACAGGGTACGGAGGGAGTTGCTTGGACTCGTACATCTTGACGATTTCCGGATTCGCGTTCTCCCACACCAATAACATCGAGCGCTTCTTGGAGAAGCCCTGATGTGCGATATCCGCTGGCATGGCTGCCACATCACCGGCTTTCATTAATACGCGTGCGCGTGGTCGGCCGGTATCTTTATCGTTGATATTCCACATGATCTCGTCAGACAACTGCACGAACCATTCGACACGATCATTACCGTGAATGATGGGCAGTATGTATTCCTCCGTGGTCGGGCAGAACAAGCTGTTTTTGCAAACCGAAGTGACCGACGGGTTCCATGTCACATCCGAACGCGACAGGTAAGCAAACAAATTAAAACCATGCAGTTCTTTTTCAAAGCCGGGCTCGGCATGAATCTCTGGTTGATCCTGAGCGACATCAGCAAAAGCACGGTTGATCGCATAACCGTTATCGTCACCGCGCAGCGGTGAGTCACCTTCCAGACCAGGCATACGCTTGGTCGGCACACGGTAACGATCAATGGCTTTCAGGTTGTCACCATGCTTGACACCAAATGCAGCGTCACCCGTTTCCATCGGTGCAGCGAACGGATCGAACCCTGCGTTCACCCAGTCAGCGAGAATTTCCTTGATCAGTTTCATCGCGACTGGTGTATCGAAAACCTCCACGTACGACAAACCATTGTTGTGATAGTGCTCATTCAAACGACCGCCAAAGAACTCGACTTTGCCGTACAAATTACGGGTACCAAATACCGGATCAAAGTTGACTACGCCATAAAAGAAGCCCCAGGCCACGTCACGCATCAAGGCACGCAGGAAGGCATCTGCGCTAATTGTGTGTGACTGGCGACGACCACCCTGCACTGGCCAGGTGATGGTGACGAAATACTCATCACGCGCGAAAGTAAAAGCGCCGAGTTCAAAAGTCTTGTAACCGGCGATCGTTGCCGGAAATTTTTCTGCAGGTGCGTTCATGAATGTCTCCTGAATTCTGTGATCGATCAGCGATAGCAAATCTCAGCCCACTTCTGAACGGTGAGATCACCTTGCAGTGTTTGCTGAATCATGACCGACGGCTTGGCGCTGTCGAAACGGTACGCGGCGCCCTTGGGCAGCAATGCCTGATGGCCGCGCTTGAGGCGTATCGTGCCCATGCGCTTGCCCTGCGGCTCACCGCTGACAGTGACAGTACCCTCTTTGTCGGCAGCTGCGACCGACTCAGGGTGATCGAGTTTGACGAACTCGATCGTGACGTCGCCATCCATCACGACGCAAAACTCGTCATGCGATGCAGCCATCCAGTTTGATTTACCCTCAGCGCGAATCGCTTCGATGACGTACTCAAAGTTTTTTGCAACGGCGACCTTCTCGTATGGTTTGGCACCACTTGCGACCTCAAACACATTCGAAAAACAGTAATGTTTGGGTTTATCGTTGATGATCTCGATATGGCCCTTCTCATAGTCATCGAGCGAGCCGAAGCGGGTAACGAATTCGGACATGGAAGCAATCTCCTCGGTTGGTTTTTTATTAATGGCAGACCGCAAATCAGCAGCCTCGCATCATCAGCACTCTAGTCGGGTTAATCGAAGAGCAGAAGTCGTCGTTCCCCGACCACCGCGTTCGGCATTCCCGAACAATGGATGCTGCCACAAACCTATCTATAGAGCATCAGCGCTGGCATCCATCGCTGAATCCCATGGCGGAATCTCGGAGAAACTGCGGGTAATGTGATCGAGGAACAAGCGCAACTTGAACATGTTGCGCTGCGTCTTGGGGTACACCGCAGAAAACCAGAAATGAGATAGTTGAAAATCAGGCAATAAAAGCCTGAGCTGTCCGTCGGCCACGGCGTCTGCCGCCACAATGGTCGGAATGCACACCACGCCACCACCATCAATTGCGTAGTCTCGCAGCATATGCACGCTATTCGTTCTTAATGCGGGCTTGAGATCAAGAATGACTTGTCTTGCAGTGCCATTGAATATCCAACGATCACGCGAGGGATACCGCGAATACAAACCCAAACGATGATGCAGCAGATCTTCAGGCTGCTGTATCAGTGGGTGCTGCGCAAGGTAATCAGGTGCCGCGCAGAATACCCGGCGCACTTGAAACAGACGTCGCTCGATTAATTCTTCAGAAGCCGGCGGAAAAATTTGCAACGCGCAGTCAAAACCTTCTTTGACCGGATCAACGACCGCATCATTGACTGTCAAGTCGATGGCAATCCCGGGGTAAGCATTCTGGAATTCGTTCAGCAAATGCGCCATGTGACCCAGCACGAAACCGGGTAACGCATGAATGCGCAGCGTGCCGGTGGGCGCCACGCGCGAGTCGCGCATTTGATCGACCAGCCCGTTGGCACGGGCAATCAGATCAGCACACTCTTTGTGAAACAATTCGCCGATTTCAGACAGACGCACATGGCGTGTCGTGCGGTGGAACAGCGGTGCACCAACAAATTCCTCCAGTTGCTGAACACGGCTGGTAATCACCGACTTTGACACGCCAAGCTGACGCGCCACGTCGGCAAAGCTCGAGGCTTCGGCGACGCGGACAAAAGCGTCAATGCTCTGAAAGGTATCCACCGTTCCGCCTCGATTCAGGACCCGGCGCGTGCCGGCGGGGTTGCTGTACGGAAAATGCTAACAGATACCCAGCAAATTCACCCCACAACGAACATCTACTATTGCCAATTCATGCCATTAGGCGTAGATTATGACCCTAGTCATATGACGGTGGTCAAAATGCAAATATCCAAGTCACAATTCAAGGCACGTGCGCTGGAGTATTTCCGCGAAATCGAATCGTCAGGCGAGCCCGTGATCATCACGGATCATGGCCATCCCACCCTAGAGGTGCGACTTTACTCGCCAGTTGAAGCCGATCCCAAAGCGCTGTTAAAAGGGTCGGTATCTCGATACACGGACCCAACATTACCAGTCGATGATGATGCGTGGGAAGCTGCTCAATGATCGTGCTCGACACCCACACCTTGGTTTGGTGGGCAAATGGCGATGAATCTCAACTTTCCCCCGCCGCACGCAAGGCGATAGGCGCTCACACCGGCGATGGCCAAATCGCTATCTCGTCTATCACGGCGTGGGAAATCGCCATGTTGGTCGAACGCGGTAGATTAGCGCTGGCCATGAGCGTCAGCCAGTGGCTGAACACCATCAATCAGATCGCTCAAATACGCTTCATTCCAGTTGATAACCGGATCGCGGTCGCCAGCACTCAGCTACCGGGTGAATTTCATAAAGACCCTGCGGACCGGATGATCGTCGCCACATCGAGAGGACTCTCCGCCCCTCTGATAACAGCGGATCAGAAAATCCTGGACTACCCGCACGTTAAATCGATTTGGTGAATGACTGGCCGCACCGACGAAGACATTGAATACCACCAGTGGAAACGTTCGGTCAAAAGGTTGCTCGCTAGGCGGGGCTGCCGCAGACAGTACTGGACGTACGGCAAGGCAGCACCAACAACGCCAGCGACCTTTTGAGAGGACGTTTAGGCTTTAGGGAGCGTAACGCCGCGCTGCCCTTGGTACTTGCCGCCACGGTCCTTGTACGACACATCGCACACTTCATCACTCTCGAAGAACAACACTTGCGCGCAGCCTTCACCGGCATAAATTTT
>JBJTXC010000290.1:0-2273 GCA_046082065.1 Burkholderiaceae bacterium | reverse complement strand
AGGTGCTGCAGGTTTTGCAGCGTTTGCGGGTGGCAAGGCGGCGCTGCGGGCACTGGCGCAATCGATGGCGCGCGAGCTGGGCCCAAAAGGGATTCATGTGGCTCATGTCATCATCGACGGGCTGATTG
Source organism: Burkholderiaceae bacterium (assembly GCA_046082065.1). GTDB lineage: Bacteria > Pseudomonadota > Gammaproteobacteria > Burkholderiales > Burkholderiaceae_D > Pernthalerella. The sequence continues at coordinate 2,145 of JBJTXC010000290.1, read as the reverse complement.
ATACCGCCTTTGCACGGGAGCATTTCGCGCAGCGCGTTGCCGAAGTCGGGCCGGATGGCATTTTGAATCCTGATCACATCGCCGAAGCGTATTGGTGGTTACATCAGCAGCCGCGCGATGCGTGGACCTTTGAATTGGATTTGCGCCCGTCGGTGGAGCGGTGGTGAGCGAGTTGTCTAAGCTTATCTCCGAAAGGATTAGACTATGCCAGCAATGATTCAGCTACGTGGTGTCACGTGCAATCAAACTGACAAGGCTTTCTTTAAATGACGACTCCATCCAAACTGCCACCCAAAAAATTCAGCTCGGTGAAGGGTTACCGCCTAGCGCATGTCGAGATGGGCAGTGGTGATCCCATCGTGCTATTGCACGGCAATCCAACGTCGAGTTATTTGTGGCGCGATGTAATGCCGTCTCTGGCCGAGCTTGGTCGAGTGATTGCGCCAGATCTCATCGGCCACGGTGATTCCGACAAGCTGCCTGCGAGCGACGGACCCGGTCGTTACACGCTGGAGGGCACTTACGAATTACTGGCCGCTCAGCTTCAGGTTTTGGGGGTTAATGAGCGAGTGACCTTAGTGCTTCATGATTGGGGCAGTGCACTGGGTTTTCATTGGGCTCGTTTACATCCGGAGAAAGTGCGCGGTATCGCTTACATGGAGGGAATCGTCATGCCCCTGCCGTCTTGGGACGATTGGCCCGAGAAGGCGCGCGGCATCTTTCAGGGATTTCGCTCAACAAAGGGTGAAGACCTGATCCTCAGCCGGAATATGTTCATCGAAGGTGTCTTACCGAGTTCCATCCTGCGCAAGCTGTCAGATGAAGAGATGGCAGCCTACCGCGCACCATTCATCAACGAAGCAGACCGACAACCCATGCTCAACTGGCCGCGTCAGATTCCGATTGCTGGCGAGCCTTCGAATGTGGTCGAGCTGGTGCAGCGTTATGCAGACTGGCTGAAGACCAGCCCGATACCGAAGCTCTTCATCAATGCGCAGCCGGGTTCGATCTTGGTAGGTGCTCAGCGCGAGTTTTGTCGCAGCTGGGCAAATCAATCGGAAGTGACTGTGCCTGGCTTGCATTTCATACAGGAAGATTCCGGCGCGCTGATTGGTGAAGAAATCGCGTCTTGGCTTTCGATGCTGCGCGAGCGGAATTTGTGACGCGCGGTGCGCGACAATTGTGCGCGGCCTGCAAACCTTTAGATGCCTTTGTTCGTTGTGCTCAATCAGATTGAGGTCTTGGAGAATGCATTGGTTAGCCCATGTGAACGGTGAAGAAAATTCCCGGATCACACAGGCTAACGTACTACCGGCATTTCATATGCGACATATGAAATGGCAGCTGATTACCCTATGCTGCTTCATTTAACGAAGGTCGCCTGAAGCACGATCGTTGATTTGCCGACGTTCTTGATGGAGTACTTTTTCTTGTCTTCAGGTTTGTCAGCGTACACAACATCACCCGTCTTGTAGGTGTAACGCACGGTCGACCCATCCTCGTAATTTCTCTGAATTGTGCCTCCTTTGACGGCATACACAACACGATCCAAGTCTCTCGCAACGCTGGGCGACTCAGCGCCTGGCTTCCTGGTAACGATCATCACGCGTACCCGATCATTGTCGACCACGGTTTTTTGATCATAGCCGGGAGGATCGGCTAGCGCTGGCACGGCATTTAATGTAAAAATTGAAACCAATATAAATAATAACTTTTTCATCTTTTTCTACTTCGTGTGAAATTAGCGAGGCAGCAGTTGGAACGGGTCGCCGCAGTGCAAGATTGATTATCTTGAACCACCGCCATGATGGCACAGCTATGCCGCGATCTCGAAGAACAGTCAGCATGATCTGGAAGCTAAGTAAATTATCTAAAATATAACTTTCCAGCTTACCCACGAAAACTTACCTTGGATCAATAAATCTTTGATTGCGCAGGCCTATGCTGAAGCCAATAAGAACGGATAGCGAGCTTCACTAAGCGCACTGTTAAGCTCTTTAATGCTAGCCGCGACTCCAGGGTATTCACTTGCGTTTTAGGGGGTGCCTTCGGCGAATGAGCTGCTGATATTTTGCAGATTTTGAAAGCTGGCGTCTTTGGCCTGCATCGCCGCTTCCATCTCCAGAATGGCATGCAGGAAGCTGA
>JBJTXC010000289.1:0-12367 GCA_046082065.1 Burkholderiaceae bacterium | reverse complement strand
CGCCACGATTACGCGCGGTACTTTGAAGACTGATAGTTTCAAGATGCGTGGCCCGAATGCAGTGGTGCTGATGGACGGTACGGTTGATCTGGCAAATGAAACCCAAAACCTGACCGTTGTGGTTATTCCTGAATTAAACGCAGCGGGCGCCTCGGTCGTGTATGGCTTGGCGGTGAATCCGGTGGTTGGCTTGGGTGCATTTTTGGCGCAGTTCTTCTTGAAAAATCCCGTTGCGGCAGTGCTGACTCAAGACTACCAAGTGACCGGGCCTTGGAAAGATCCCGTCATCAAAAAACTTCCTCCCAGGCGCAAGCCGAATGACTCGAATTCAACACCTTGAGGGCGGCATCATGAGTCAGGCTGATCATCAACATCAATTTCAGGTTGCTGCGGTGCAGATGGTTTCGACACCGGACCCCGCTGAAAACTGCGTGACAGCGGCGCGACTTGTGCGGCAGGCGGCGGCCTCGGGTGCGCAGCTGGTATTGCTGCCAGAGTACTGGTCGATTCTCGGGCGCACCGAACACGATAAGGTTGCAATTGCCGAGCCAAGTGGCGACGGCCCGCTGCAAACATTTCTTGCAGAACTGGCCCGTGATTGTGGAATCTGGCTGCTGGGCGGCACCATACCGTTACGTTCGGATCAAGCTGGCAAGGTGCTCAACACCTTGCTGGCATATGCGCCTGATGGCGCAGTAGCCGCGCGTTACGACAAAATCCATTTGTTTGGTTTTACGCGTGGCGACGAGTCCTATGATGAATCACGCACCATCGTGCCCGGCGCTGACGTCGTCGTGCTGCAGACACCATTTGCCCGTGTCGGGCTTTCGATTTGCTATGACCTGCGCTTCCCCGAGCTGTATCGCGCCATGGGGCAGTGCGATCTGATCGTCATGCCGGCCGCCTTCACTGCGACCACCGGCCGTGCTCATTGGGAGGTTTTGCTGCGCGCACGCGCCGTCGAAAATCAGTGCTTTGTGCTGGCGTCTGCGCAGGGTGGGCTGCATCCGAATGGTCGACGTACCTGGGGGCATAGCATGCTGGTCGATCCTTGGGGTGAAATTCGTTCCCAGCTTGCCGAGGGCGAAGGCGTGGTGGCGGGGGAGATTGACCTCGAATGGATGACGGGGATACGCGCCAGTTTGCCTGCACTTCGTCACCGCACCCTGTGATTCATGGCGGTCGCGGCGAGCTCGACTGCTATCCATTAAAATCGGGCCTCGACCTCCGCACCTTGAACCCTGATGAACCTGATCGAGCCAAATCTCCAGTCGCAAATGACCGCCACCAACCTGTTGCTGACGCCGAACGGTCTGGATCACGACAAATTGTTGAGTGCACTGGGCTCAATTTTTACGCACAAGGTCGATTACGCGGATCTTTACTTCCAGTTCACCAAGAGCGAAAGCTGGAGCCTTGAAGAGGGGATCGTGAAGACTGGCAGTTTTTCGATCGACCAGGGGGTTGGCGTTCGCGCGATTTCCGGGGATAAAACGGCGTTCGCTTACTCAGATGATATTTCCGAGCGCGCCCTGCATGACGCTGCAGAGGCGACAAGAACCATTGCACGTCGAGGTGCCGGTCGGATTAAGTTAGCTTCATCAATCAAACCTGGTTCTGCGCGGGCTTTGTATCAAACGCATGATCCCGTGATCTCGCTCGATGCCACCGCCAAGGTCAAGTTGCTTGAAAAAATCGAGCGACTTGCACGCGCCAAGGATCCACGCATTGTGCAAGTCATGGCAGGTTTGTCTGGCGAGCATGATGTAGTGCTCGTGGTTCGCAGTGATGGCGTGATTGCTGCTGATGTTCGGCCACTGGTCAGACTATCGCTCACGGTCATCGCCGAGCAAAATGGCCGTCGTGAAGTCGGTACCGCGGGTGGTGGTGGTCGCTATGATTTTCAGTACTTTGGTGAAGAATTACTGCACAAATATGTCGACGATGCAGTGAACGCGGCGCTCACGAATCTTGAAGCCAAACCAGCACCGGCCGGTCCCATGACCGTTGTGCTCGGCCCGGGCTGGCCGGGCGTGTTACTGCATGAAGCCATCGGTCATGGTTTGGAAGGTGACTTCAACCGCAAAGGTTCGAGCACATTCTCCGGTCGTATTGGCGAGCGAGTCGCGGCGAAAGGCGTGACGGTGGTGGATGACGGCACGATTGCAGACCGCCGTGGCTCACTGAATATCGATGATGAAGGCAACCCGACCCAATGCACCACGCTGATTGAAGACGGTATTCTGCGCGGCTATATTCAAGATACGCTGAATGCGCGTTTGATGAAAATGCCGGCCACCGGCAATGGCAGACGCGAATCGTATGCGCATTTACCCATGCCGCGCATGACCAATACCTACATGCTGGCAGGTGATCGCGATCCTGAAGAGATTATTGCTTCTGTCAAAAAAGGTTTGTATGCGGTGAATTTTGGCGGTGGTCAGGTCGACATCACCAATGGCAAATTTGTGTTCTCTGCCAGTGAAGCCTGGATGATCGAGGACGGCAAACTTGCCTACCCGGTCAAAGGCGCTACCCTGATCGGCAACGGCCCGGATGTATTGAACCGGGTGTCCATGATTGGCAGAGACATGCGCCTCGATTCCGGTGTTGGCGTCTGCGGCAAAGATGGCCAAAGCGTGCCAGTGGGCGTCGGCCAGCCCACGCTGAGAATTGAAGACTTGACTGTAGGTGGTACGGGGTAATGCTGTTTCGAGCAAGTTAGTCTTGCCACGGCAAATTACCCGGTGGTTTTTATTAATAAAAAGTTATCGTCACTTGCCAAATTCGATGATTTATAGGACTATCGTCGCCTGATTTAACTGAAACGACAAGAAGCCCATGTCTGTTCTGCGTTTTTTCTTCGAGATCTACCTTAGCTACCCCAGCCCTTGGGCGGTGGAGAAGCGGTAAGTTCACGACGAAGCAGAACATAAACCGAATCTTTGAAACCGCCAGCGATGGCGGTTTTTGTTTTTGTACCCGAGACACACCTGGAGAAACCATGCCACGCACCGATGATCTGAGGATCAGAGAATTGAAAGAGCTGACGCCCCCGTCGCATTTGCTTCGTGAATTTCCTTGCGATGAAAAAATCGCGACTGTGACTGCGAATGCACGCACTGCGCTGCACCGCATTTTGCACGGTCAGGATGATCGTTTGATGGTAGTGATTGGGCCGTGCTCGATTCACGATACCAAGGCTGGTATGGAATACGCGCACCGTTTGGTTGAACAGCGCGAGCGTTTCAAAGACGATCTTGAAATCGTCATGCGTGTTTATTTTGAAAAACCACGCACCACCGTAGGCTGGAAAGGGCTCATCAATGACCCTTACCTCGATAACAGCTTCCGCATCAACGATGGTTTGCGTATCGCGCGCGAGTTGCTGGCACAGATTAATGCACTTGGTCTACCCGCTGGTACCGAGTTTCTGGATGTGATCAGCCCGCAGTACATTGCAGACCTGATCAGCTGGGGCGCGATTGGTGCACGTACCACCGAATCACAAGTTCATCGTGAACTGGCATCGGGGTTGTCCTGTCCGGTAGGTTTCAAGAATGGTACCGACGGCAATATCAAGATCGCTGCAGATGCTATTAAAGCTGCTTCACAACCGCATCATTTTTTGTCGGTGACTAAAGGCGGCCATTCAGCCATAGTCTCGACCGGTGGTAATGAGGATTGCCACATTATTCTTCGTGGCGGCAAGGCGCCAAATTATGACGCGGCCAGTGTCGAAGAGGCTTGCATCGCCCTTGGCGCCAACGGACTCGCGCAGAAACTGATGATTGATGCATCACACGCCAACAGCTCGAAGAAGCCGGAAAACCAAGTACCCGTCTGTGCCAACATCGGCGAGCAAGTCGCAGGGGGCGACGATCGCATCATCGGTGTGATGGTCGAGTCTCATTTGGTCGGTGGTCGTCAGGATTTGGTGGCGGGTAAAGAGCTCACCTATGGGCAGTCGATTACGGATGGTTGTATCGACTGGGATAGCAGCGTACAAGTACTGGAAAATCTGGCTGCCTCAGTCAGGCAGCGGCGTCTACATAGCGAAAAGGAGTAATCATCGCTTGTTTATGGCATAACCGCACCGCTGGACGCCGGCCTTCGCCGGCGTGACGAATTGGATAAGCCAGTGCTGGCTCGACTTCAATAACACCGTCATACCGCCACAGGCCGGCATCTAGTGCTCGATACGATAGGTTATTAATCACGGAAGTTATTGAACTCCAACGGCAACTCAGTGAATTCTTTCTTCAGTAAGGCAATCGTAGATTGCAGGTCATCGCGCTTCGCGCCCTGCACACGCACTGAGTCGCCCTGGATACTGGCCTGTACTTTGATTTTGCTGTCCTTGATGATGCGCTGAATTTTTTTAGCGGCCTCGGTCTCGATACCGTTCTTCACCTTGATCACCTGCTTGACCTTGTCACCACCGATTTTTTCAATTTTGCCAAAGTCGAGAAAGCGCACATCCACATTGCGCTTGGCCATTTTATTAGTGAGTACATCACGCACTTGGCCTAACTGAAAATCACTGTCAGCATATGCAGTCAGTTCATGCTCCTTTAGCTCGACCCGCGCATCGCTGCCTTTGAAATCAAAGCGCGTGGTGATTTCCTTATTCGCTTGATCTACTGCGTTTCTGACCTCGACTTGGTTAGCTTCAGAGACGATATCAAATGAGGGCATGAGGCTGCTCCATGAGATGAAATGATGGCCAGTATTATAGTAGAGCGCCGTGGGGCATCATTGGGCAGCTGGTTATAATCGGTGGTTAATGGCATCCAAACTCCATATTCTTCACCATCACTCGCTGCGCACATTGAATACCTTTGGTGTCGATGCAAGCGCAGCGTGCTACCTCAAGATTACTGAGACCGCGCAGCTTGATGCACTGTATCGTGAGCCTGGCTTGCTTGAGATGCCGAGGTTAGTAATTGGTAGCGGCAGTAACCTGCTGCTGACACACGATTTTCCCGGGCTGGTATTGCATATCGCGACCCGGGGCATTGCGATGACCGGCGAAGATGAGCAGTATGTATTCGTAACAGCGCAGGCCGGTGAAAACTGGCACGGATTTGTGCAGTGGACACTGGCGCAAGGATTGCCAGGACTGGAAAATCTGTCATTGATACCGGGTTGTGTCGGTGCGGCGCCAATCCAAAATATTGGTGCTTATGGCAGTGAGATCGCCGACTACTGCCACACACTACAAGTATTTGACTTAAAAACTGGTCAGATACGTTCGTTGAACAAGTCCGACTGTCTCTTTGGCTATCGCGATAGCGTGTTCAAGCACGGTCTGCACAACCATACTGTGATCATCAATGTCACGTTCGCCTTACCAAAGCAGTGGCGGCCGAATCTGCGCTATGCAGAACTCGTTAATGAGCTTGCTGCATGCGGTGTTCAGGCGCCCACTGCCAGTGACATCAGCCAGGCGGTGATTGCGATTCGCACGCGCAAGCAGCCCGACCCAACCAAAATCGGTAACGCGGGTAGCTTCTTCAAAAATCCAGTCGTCACTGCAGATCAGCGCGACGCCTTACTCGCGAAACATCCGGCCTTGGTCAGCTATTCACAAACTGACGGTAGCTATAAATTGGCTGCAGGCTGGTTAATCGAGCAGTGCGGTTGGAAGGGAAAGACTATCGGTGCTGCGGGAATCCATTCACAGCACGCGCTGGTTTTGGTCAACCATGGCGGTGCTAGTGGTGCTGATTTACTCAGCCTCGCCAATCAAGTGCGCGACGACGTACTCGAAAAATTTGGTGTGAAGCTTGAGACCGAGCCGGTCATCGTATGAAGCTACGCTCATCCCTTCAATCTTCTCTATCTTACAGAACTGCAAAAAAGATTGAATTAGCATTCGCCTGATGCATGATGGGCATGCATTAGGCGTGAGGACGGGGTGATTAAAAGTCCGGTGTCAGCCGAAATGACAAACGTAGTCCAAGGTCTCCGTCGTTTCAATCTCGAAGCTGGAATCGCCGGGCACATCAAAGCTTTGACCGCCTTCGTAAGTACGCCACTCGGTTTCGCCTTTCAGGCGAACCCGGCATTTTCCGCCGTTGATCTCCATGATCTCTGGCGCAACCGTATTGAATACGAGTGAAGAAGGGAAAATCACGCCGACTGACTTTCGCGTGCCGTCAGCAAACAGTACATTGTGCGAAACACACTTCCCATCAAAAAAGATGTTGGCTTTCTTGACGACGGAGACATTGTTGAATTGAGTAGTCATTTTTTGAACTGAATCTTGTAAGTTGTTTTGGTTATTTGCCACGCTTTATCTGTGCATTAGCAGCGATACGCATACGCAGCGCGTTCAGCTTGATGAAGCCACCTGCATCCGCTTGATCATAAGCGCCGCCGTCTTCATCAAACGTCGCAATGGTTTGATCAAATAGCGAATCTGTCTTGGAATCGCGCGACACAACGATCACGTTGCCTTTGTACAGTTTCAGGCGAACCCAGCCATTGACGCGTTGCTGGGTATGATCAATCAGCGTTTGCAGAGCGACGCGTTCAGGACTCCACCAGTAGCCGTTATAGATGAGCGATGCATAGCGCGGCATCAAGTCATCTTTAAGATGCGCGACTTCACGATCGAGCGTAATCGACTCAATCGCACGATGCGCGCGCAGCATGATGGTACCGCCCGGTGTCTCATAGCAGCCGCGCGATTTCATGCCGACATAACGGTTTTCAACCAGATCAAGGCGCCCAATACCATGCTTGCCACCGAGACGGTTCAGCGCCGCGAGTGTCTCGGCAGGGCTCATTTTCTTCCCATTCAGCGCAACGATATCGCCATGAACAAACTCGATATCCAGATACTCCGCGGTATCCGGCGCGGCCTCTGGGCTGACGGTCCAACGCCACATGGATTCTTCGGCTTCTGCACTCGGATTTTCCAGATGGCGGCCCTCGTAGCTGATATGCAGCAGGTTGGCATCCATCGAATACGGCGCGCCACCACTTTTGTGTTTCATGTCGATTTCAATTCCTGCATCTTCTGCGTATTTCAGCAGTTTTTCGCGCGACAGTAGATCCCATTCGCGCCACGGCGCGATGATTTTCACGTTTGGCATCAAGGCATAGGCACCTAACTCGAAACGCACTTGATCATTACCCTTGCCGGTCGCGCCATGCGAGATAGCGTCGGCGCCGGTGTTGCGTGCGATGTCGATCAGTCGTTTGGCGATCAGTGGGCGCGCGATCGACGTGCCGAGCAGGTATTCACCTTCGTAGATCGTATTGGCGCGGAACATTGGGTAAACGAAGTCGCGCACGAATTCTTCACGCAGATCATCGATGAAAATATTTTCCGGCTTGATACCAAACTTGATGGCCTTTGCTCGCGCTGGCTCGAGTTCTTCACCCTGACCAAGATCGGCGGTAAAGGTCACGATTTCACAGTGGTAGTGATCTTGCAGCCATTTCAAAATAACGGAGGTATCCAGTCCACCCGAGTAGGCAAGGACCACTTTTTTGATGTCACTCATGACGATATCTTCCTGGGTTAATGCGATGATTTGCCAAAAGCTAATTAGAACTTGCTGATGAGGGTTTACTGTAATTAAGCGAAAACAAGAAACGATATCTTTGGCGAGCTGGCAGCGCATGAGTTCGGGCGTGAATCATTCATGAATACGCTATTCAAACCTCGCCAAGCACAAGATATTCGAGCAGCGCTTTTTGTACATGCAGTCGGTTCTCTGCCTCGTCCCACACCACAGACTGTGGGCCATCAATCACATCGGCAGATACTTCCTCACCACGATGCGCCGGCAGGCAGTGCATGAACAGCGCATCCTTATGCGCGCGCTTCATTTTATCCGCGTCGACAATCCAGCCATCGAAGGCTTTGAGTCGCGCTGCGTTTTCTTGTTCATAGCCCATGCTGGTCCAAACATCGGTTGTGACCAGATCAGCACCTTCACAGGCATCGGCAGGATGTTTGAATACGGTAAAGCGCTGGTTGTCAGAAGACACCAGCGCAGGGTTGATGTCATAACCGGCAGGTGTCGATACATTGACATGAAAGCCGAATACCTCGGCTGCCTGTAGCCATGAGTACAGCATATTGTTGGCGTCACCAATCCACGCCACGGTCTTGCCACCGATCGAACCCCGATGCTCCGTGTAAGTAAAAATGTCCGCAAAGACCTGACATGGATGATGCTCGTTGGTCAGGCCGTTGATGACCGGTACGCGAGAGTAGGCAGCGAAGCGCTCGATAATCTCCTGCCCGAAGGTGCGAATCATGATGATGTCGCACATGCGTGACATCACTTGCGCAGCATCTTCCACCGGCTCACCGCGCCCCAGCTGGCTGTCGCGTGTATTGAGGTAAATCGCTGCGCCGCCAAGTTGGTGCATGCCGGCCTCGAAAGACAGCCGGGTGCGCGTCGAATTTTTTTCGAACACCATCACCAGCGTGCGATCGAGCAGCGGGTGATAGGTTTCGTAGTTTTTGAACCTGCGCTTGATCAGCTTCGTGCGCTCGAACAGGTAGGTGTACTGCGCGAGCGTGAAGTCGGCAAACGTCAGATAGTGTCGGATTGCCATAAATGAAATCGGCGGCTAGCCAGCGGCTGCCGCCGAATTTTTTAACTTGTTGGATTATAAAGGGTTTTATACCCTGAAGGCAGCCAGACAGCGAATGAATCGGCGGGGATCAGTGTTAATCAGCGATATCCCGGCTGCTGTTGCGATTCATGTCGTAGTTGCAGGTACAAGTCGTGACGCACGCTGTCGATTTCACCACGCGCGACTGCCTCGGTGACAGCACAGCCGGGTTCGGCCGCGTGATGGCAATTGGTGAAGCGGCATTGGCCCAGATGTGGCGCAAATTCGCGAAACGCACGCTCAAGCATGCCTTCGGTCAGGTGATGCAGGCCGAATTCCTGAAAGCCCGGTGAGTCAATCACCGATGTGTTGTCGTCGATTCGGTATAGCCTGGTGAAGGTCGTGGTGTGCTTACCCGTATCGAGCCGTTGCGAGATTTCCCGTACCGCGATGTCAGCATCGGGCACCAGCAAGCTGATCAGCGATGACTTGCCCATGCCGGATTGGCCGATCAGTATCGTTGATTGGTTTTGCAGTAAAGGCTGTAGCGTCGCCAAGGCATGGTCTGGCTGATTAAGCGCGCTTAACTCATAGATTGGGTAGCCAAGTTTGGCGTACGCATCCAGCCGTGCTCGCGCGGATGCGAGTGGTGCGCTAATGTCTGTTTTATTGAGCAGTAGATACGCTTTGATACCGGCCGCCTCGGCTGCTATGAGTGCGCGCGACACCAGATCATCTGAAAAGCTTGGCTCGGTGGCAACTACGATCATCAGCTGCGTGAGGTTTGCAGCCAGTAGCTTTGACCGATACTGATCCGAGCGAAAAAGAAAAGTCGAGCGCGGAAGGATATGTTCTATCACCCCCTGATCCGCTGAGGTAGGAAGGAAGCTGACGCGGTCACCGGTGGCAACATCGCTCTTCTTGCCACGCGTGACACATAACCATGGCTGCCCGTCAGACTGCGCCAGATAGTGACGGCCATGTGCCGCAATAATCTGGCCCAGCCGAACTGTCATGCCGTTGGCAACGCGATCTGGTCTATCTTGGCTGCGCAGATAAAGTCGTTGTGCGAAATGCCGCCGCGACCTTGATTAACCGAATGCGTGCTGTAGCGAACAGTGCAGCGGTTATAGCCCACCACCATTTCGGGGTGATGATCTTCACGGTTCGCGATATCAGCCACAGCATTCACAAACGCCATGGTGTGGTGATAGTCGGCAAATCGAAATTGCCGCTGCAATTGGCTATCGACATGAGACCAATCGCTGAGAATCACCAGTGCGTCATTCAGTTGCTGTTCGGTCGCCGCATCTGTTAAGTGCCTGCAGGATGTGCCAAGCAACTGTTCACGTGTCATGGGCGTCACTTGCCTTATGCAGACAGCAGTCGTTGCACCCGCACGCTTGCAGGTGGGTGTGAATCGTAGAACGCCGAATGCAAGGGATCCGGCGTCAACGTCGAGGCATTATCTTCATACAGCTTGACCAAAGCGGATATCAGATCACGCGAGTTACTGTGTTGCGCAGCGAATGCATCTGCTTCGAACTCGTTCTTGCGCGAGGTGATCGACATCAATGGCGAGAACAAGAAGGTGAAGCTTGGCAGTACCAGCATGAACAAAATTAACGCCATCGCATCATTGCTGCCATTGAGTAACGGCGTTACGCCCAGGCCGGTGTAGAACCATACTTGACCTTTGAGCCAACCAAGTAGTGCCAGAAAGCCCAGTGACATGATAAACATGACGGCCAGGCGCTTGATCACGTGATTCAGCTTGAAGTGTCCCAGCTCATGTGCGAGTACGGCCTCGATTTCGTTGGGCGCGAGACGTGACAACAGGGTATCGAAAAACACAATCCGCTTGGCCGCACCGAACCCGGAAAAATACGCATTACCATGCGCGCTACGCCGCGAACCATCCATCACGAACAAGCCTTTGCTGGCGAAGCCGACGCGCTGCATCAAGCCCTCGATCCGTGCGCGAAGACTTTCATCCTCCAGCGGCGTAAATTTATTGAACAGCGGTGCAATCAGGCTTTGGTAAAACGCAATCATGAACAGCTGAAATCCACACCAAAGTAGCCAAGCGTAAAGCCACCACAGGTCGCCCGCTTTCTCCATCAGGATCAGTGTCACCCACAGCAGTGGCAAACCAATTGCCGCGCCCACCAGGCTATGTTTGATCAGGTCGGAAAAAAACAAACCCGGCGTCATCTTGTTGAAGCCGAAGCGCTCTTCCAGCGTAAACTGCTTGTAATAATCCAGCGGTAGATCGATTACGCTGGAAACAATGCTGACTGCGGCGACCAAGGCGAGCTGGTACACGATGCCAACGCCAAACGCGGGTGCCAGCATCTCGGATAGCCACTGCAAACCGCCCAGCAACGTAAATCCGATCAGTACGACCGCATTGACGACCAACAGAACAATCTTCAGCCTGGTTTTGGCCACGGTGTAATCCGCTGCTTTTTGATGCGCCGCGAGCGGAATTTTTGCAGCAAACTGCTCCGGTACGCGATCGCGATGCCGAACAATATGTTGGATATGACGAGACGCGAGCCATAACTTGGTGCCAAGCGTAGCAACGAGAAAAGCTGCGAACAAAAGCGAAAAGATGTAAGAATCCATCGGTGACCAATTGCGTATGGGTTGTAGAGGTACGGGCGTGTGCGAGAATGACTGCCTGTCGGAAGCCACATGGGTCGCGACGCGATAACGAATTGGATTATGTCACAAGCAAACGAAGCGCATCAGCCGGCCCCGAGCGGCCCGAACGAGTTCAATTTAGTCTGGATTGACATGGAAATGACCGGGCTCGACCCCGACCGTGACAGGGTCATTGAACTGGCGGCTATCGTCACCGACGCTAACCTGAATGTACTGGCCGAGGGGCCGGTGTTTGCAATCCACCAGGCAGATGAAGTTCTTGATGCCATGGATGCATGGAATAAAGGTACCCACGGACGCTCCGGCCTAATCGATCGGGTAAAAGCGTCCACCGTCAGCGAGCCACAGGCCGCGACCGAAATGATCGAGTTTCTCAAGCGGTATGTGCCGGCTGGGAAGTCGCCCATGTGCGGCAATTCGATTTGTCAGGATCGTCGTTTCATGGCGCGGCACATGCCCACTCTGGAAGCATTTTTTCATTATCGAAACGTGGATGTCTCGACCATCAAAGAGCTATGCCGGCGCTGGCGCCCGGAGCTGATCGCCGGATTCAAAAAACATCAGCTGCATACGGCATTGGCAGATATTCGCGAATCGGTAGAAGAGTTAAGGTATTACCGCCATCACTTTATCCGCGACCACTAAAGCCTCTAAAAAATGTCGCTGGCGTTGTTGGTGGCGGCTCGCCGTACGTCCAGTACTGTCTTCACCGCCCCCGCCCAGCCAGCCCACGCGTCGTCTACGACGCTCATTTTTTAAAGGCTTTCAATTTAGCTGTCTGTGTGCTTTAGCCAAAATCGCTGAATCTGCGGTACTGAGGCTTCCACCTCAATCGCCAGCTTGTGGCATTTGAACGGGTCGTCGACCAGCACCAACTGTGCTTCGTCAATCTCTTCTGCACCCAGCAGGTCAATCGCTCTGAACAGTATCGCTTGCGAAGAGTCACGCAAGGGCTGCCATGCGGCTTCATTCAAGCTGATCGCCGCAAGAAACCCCCAGCACCATGCTTCGGCGTCGAGTAGTTCTTTGCCTTTGAATTTTTGTACCGAGAACAGTGGCTCGAAATCTTTGGGTGCTACTTCAAAGGTCACCCGGATGTCTTCCAGCGCACGCGACA
>JBJTXC010000288.1:0-3034 GCA_046082065.1 Burkholderiaceae bacterium | reverse complement strand
AGTCAATTCGGCTCCAGTTGGCTCGCCACGTGCAGCCAGTTCCGAGTTGCTGAAGAATGAATCAATACGCATGTACTGTGCATAGAACAGTTGGCGGTTCATCCACTCAAAGTCGAGCGCAAGCCCCAATGCTTGTCGAACACGCTTGTCTTGAAACTGCGGTCGCCGCATGTTCATGACAAAGGCTTGCATGCCGGCGCCATTCTGGTGCTTCAGCGTTTTTTTTATTAATTCTCCGCGATCGAATTTCGGTCCTTTGTACATACGCGCCCAATTCTTGGCACGATTCTCTACAACGACGTCAAACTCACCCGCCAAAAAAGCCTCAAGCCGCGCAAGATCATCTTTGTAAAATCGGTAGATGATGCGATCAAAATTGAATGAACCCTTGCGTACGGGTAGCTCATTGCCCCAGTAATTCGGATTTTTTCGGTAAGTGATCGAACGACCGACGTCATAACGGTCGATCAGGTAAGGGCCACTTGCGATTGGAGCCACCAGCTGTATCTTGTCAAACGGTGTACCTGCCGCCCATTGTCTGGAAAACACCGGCATGCCGCCCACAATCAGCGGCAACTCACGGTTCAATGTCTTGAATTCGAATCGTACGGTGCGCGTGTCCACGACCACCGCTTGCTTCACATCCGAAAAAATCATCTTGAACTGCGGCGCACCCTTGGCCATCAGCGTATCGAATGAATACTTCACATCGTCGGCGGTGACGGCGTCGCCATTATTGAATCGTGCTTTGGCATTCAAGCGGAAGGTCATGGACATGCGGTCGGGTGCCAGCGTCATGTCCTCGGCCAGCAAGCCGTACATGGTGGCGACCTCGTCGGACGAACCAATCGCCAGTGACTCGAACATCAGGTTGCTGAGCCCTGCTGCGGCGACACCCTTCATCGAGAATGGGTTGAACTTGTCAAAGCTGTTGGCGGCACCCGGGTTGGCCAGATAAATCTCGCCACCTTTGATCGCGTTCGGATCGTGGTAAGCGAAATTCGAAAAATCCGGCGGATACTTGGGCGTGTCATACAGCGAGAATGCATGACCTGCCCAAGCAAACGGTACGCACAGGGCACTGCTCACCAACACGATAAAGGTTACAAAACGCTGCATAACGGCGACTTCAAAATAGCCAGAATGGTAAAGCATAGCCGGTTTCGCTGTGATCAGTCGCAGATACCAGCGATAGGCGAGATGGGCGCGTGGATGGGCGCATGATTTGCCCGGCCCGCGTGGCCCGGCCTACAATACCGCATTTACATCGGTTAGCTGGGTGTTTTGCTGCCAAGCGTGGCCGCTGTCGTGAACTTATCGGAGTCATCGCATGGCATTTTTGCAAGGTAAAAAAATCCTGATTACCGGTGTGCTATCCAATCGCTCGATTGCGTACGGTATTGCGCGCGCCTGTCACCGCGAGGGTGCGGAGCTTGCGTTCACCTATGTCGGCGAGCGCTTCAAAGGACGCATCACTGAGTTTGCACAAGAGTTCAATAGTCAGCTGGTATTCGATTGCGACGTGGGCAGTGACGAGCAAATCGATGCGCTGTTTCAAGATTTAGGCAAATCATGGTCGCAGTTCGATGGCTTGGTGCATGCCATCGGTTTCGCGCCGCGTGAAGCTATTGCAGGTGATTTCCTCGACGGTATGACGCGCGAGAATTTCCGCATCGCGCACGATATCTCTGCTTACAGTTTTGCAGCGATGGCCAAAGCAGCGCTGCCTATGCTGTCATCGAACTCGGCGTTGCTGACACTTTCCTATTTGGGGGCGATCCGCGCGCTACCCAACTACAACACCATGGGCCTGGCCAAGGCCTCGCTCGAGGCCAGCGTGCGCTACCTCGCTGCTTCACTGGGCAAACGCGGTACGCGTGTCAACGGCATCTCAGCCGGCCCGATCAAGACGCTTGCCGCCAGTGGCATCAAAGACTTCGGCAAGATCTTGAATTACGTGCAGCAAAATGCGCCGCTGCGGCGCAATGTCACGATTGATGATGTTGGCAACGCAGCCGCTTTTTTACTGTCGGACCTTGCCGGCGGCATTACCGGCGAGATCACCTATGTCGACGGCGGGTTCTCGCAAGTGGTGCCCGGGATGGAAGACGAGGCTTAGGAGATTCTTTGCGTTGAAACGTTGAAGCGTTGCTGCCTTGGTGCCTTGTTCTGAATGGGAGATCAAACAAAGGTTGCGGGCGAAACGCCAAATCGTTCAGCCAGAGCGCGCACCTGCCTCAGATTCAACTCTCTGCGCCCGCTGAGTATTTCAGACACGACCCCTTGAGAGCCAATCTCGGGAAGATCGGCTTGCCGAAGTCCGTGCTGCTCCATCAGAAAGTTCAATGCATCCAAGCCGGTCGCGGTTGGCATCGATGGATGGGATGCTTCATAGTCCTGAATCAAATCTCCCACGATCTCAACCAACTCGAGCGCCGGGTGATTCGGATCTGAACCCGCCTCTTGTAACAATGCTTCGAGCAAATCGCTCATCTGATGCAAATGTTGTTCTCCCCGGATCGGCGCGATGTCAGTCGCTCGGCGAAACTGCTCCCAGGCGGGCAATAATGGCTTGACGTCTACTCTGGCTCTCATGATTTCCAGTCTCCTTTGTCGTACTCGGCATGCGTCAAGACCGCTTTGACATAAACAATTTGCCGCTCAAATTGCACATAAGCGACCAAGCGATACTTGTTGCCCCCGATATTGAACACGACCAAATCGCCGACCTTGTCGGCCGTATTGAATACCTTCTTCAGCGCTGCCCAGTGATCAAAACGGTTAGCCTCAACCACCCTTCGCCAACCTTGAAGTGGCGACAGCGCCTGCGGATGAATATCCGCAAACTCACGCAGTGCCCGGTAACTGATCAGCCTCACGCCCACATATTATCTCGATTTGAGATAAATGGCCGCTTTGTCGCATTTTTGCAGCGCAAAACCAGCGCTTGCTGTATGCTTGGCCCCGCGCTGCAACAAACAGCGCATGGTTGCACCGCAGCCCCCTGACGAGCCGCATTACCTGAAGCCCTCCC
>JBJTXC010000287.1:0-5049 GCA_046082065.1 Burkholderiaceae bacterium | reverse complement strand
CAAGAAGCCTATCGCCTGGGATATGTGCATCAAGTCGTGGCTGCAGATGCGCTGGATGAAGCGGTGTCACACATGACGCATCATTTGCTGGCAGGTAGCCCGCATGCCATTGATGAATGCAAGCGATTGATACGCGATATTGCTCAGCAACCTATCGACCAGCAGTTGATGGATGAAACTGCGCGTCGTATTGGTGAGGTACGAGTTTCACCTGATGGGCGTGAGGGCATTGCGTCCTTCCTGGAAAAGCGCAAGCCAAACTGGCTCACGCGCTGAGTGCCATGGCGTTTGCATCTTCACCGCTGCTCGATGGTTTGCAGCACAAGCTACTCGAACTTGAACGCCAACATCTGATTCGTCAACGACGCATCGTCAGCACGCCTCATGCACCGAGCATGACGGTCGATGGCCGATCCCTATTGGCATTTTGCAGCAATGATTATCTTGGCCTCGCGGCTGATCCACGTGTAGTCGAGGCACTACAACAAGGCGCTGCGATCTATGGCGCGGGGAGTGGCGCTTCGCACTTAATCAGTGGGCATTCTCAAGCGCACGCAGCGCTGGAAGCGAAGCTGGCAGAGTTTCTATCGCCATTCGTGCCGACTGCGCGCGCGCTTTATTTTTCTACCGGCTATATGGCGAACCTGGCGCTGATTTCTGCGCTGGCAGGTAAAGACGCAGAAATTTTTTCCGAGGCGTTGAATCATGCCTCGTTGATTGATGGTGCGCGACTCGCGCGTGCCAAGCTCAGTGTGTTTCCGCATCGTGATCTAGCGACGCTTGATCATCAACTCAGCCAGAGCAATGCAAAAGACAAGCTGGTGATCACCGATAGCGTGTTCAGCATGGAAGGAGATATCGCACCATTGCGCGAACTCTTGGCGCTGTGTGAACGACATAGCGCGTGGCTGGTGATTGATGACGCACATGGGTTTGGGGTACTCGGCAAAGACGGCCGTGGCGTACTTGAGCATCTGGCGCTGAGCTCACCGCAACTGATTTACATGGGTACGCTGGGCAAGGCAGCGGGTGTGGCGGGTGCGTTCGTAGCAGCCCATGAAACCGTGATCGATTGGCTGATACAGCGTGCGCGCGCGTACATCTATACCACCGCATCGCCACCCGCGGTGGCCCATGCACTGCTCACCAGTATCAATATCATCGGTAGCGATGAAGGCAGGCAGCGGCGCGCACATTTGCATGCCTTGATCGCGCGTTTGCGAGAGCGTTTGCAACTGAAGCGATGGCGACTGCTGGCCTCAGAGACTGCAATTCAACCGGTCATCATTGCTGACAATGCCACCACCATGGCGACCGGCCAAGCCCTGATGGCGCAAGGCTTATGGGTGGGTGCGATTCGTCCACCCACCGTACCTGCGGGGACTGCGCGTCTTAGAATCACGCTGTCGGCAGCGCACAGCATGGCGCAGGTTGATCAACTTGCCGATGCATTCATGGCGATAGAGGCAAACGCATGACACTGAAGTTTTCATGTTTTGTTGCCGGTACCGACAACGGTGTCGGCAAAACCCTGATCAGCGCCGCCCTGTTGAATGCACTTGGCCGGCTCAAACTGAAGGCCGTCGGCATGAAACCGGTCGCTGCAGGCACGCTACTGCGCGATGGCGTTCAGTGGAATGAAGATGTCGCGCTGCTGGTCGAACAATCCACACTGGCGCTGGATACTCAACTCACTACGTCTTACTTGCTGAATGAGCCGTGTGCGCCGCATGTTGCGGCAAAACTGCAAGGCATCATGCTGGATCGGTCGGTACTCAGCCGTGCCTATCAGCAGGTCGCAACGCAAGCTGAGGCCGTAGTGGTCGAGGGGGTGGGTGGATTTCGGGTGCCGCTCACGGACGACTTTGATACGGCGGATTTTGCAGTGGGATTAGGGCTGGATGTTATTCTTGTGGTCGGTTTACGGCTTGGCTGCCTGAATCATGCGCTGTTGACGGCAGAGGCGATTACGGCGCGTGGTTTGCGGCTCACCGGGTGGGTTGCGAATCAGATTGACCCCGAGATGCCGCATCAAACGGATAACGTGCAGGCGTTGCAGCAACGGCTATCTGCGCCATTGCTGGGTGTGGTGCCATGAATGTCGGTGGCGGCGCCGGCGATTGCAGCGGATGTGATTGATTTCTCATTGCTGGGCGCGTGGCCACGTTCGGCAAATTAATCTAACTGATCGCGCAGCTGTGGTTGAATCGGATGACAAGAGTCACCTTGGTCGCGCTGAGATAGCAGTTTTCAATTAGAGGTATTTTATGACGAGTATCGTCGAACAATCCAAACAGTCTGAACGAGCCGACAAGTTATCCACCGTTCAGCCGATCGAGTTTTTTTCGTCGTCGATTACGGCTTCTGATCAATCCGAAATCCAACAAACACGTCATACACTCGAAACCTGGCCGGTAGCCGAGGTTGTAGCGCTATTTGAGTTGCCTTTCAATGATCTGCTGTGGCGTGCGCAGCAAGTGCATCGCGCCCATTGGGATGCCAATGAAGTGGAGTTAGCGACGCTGCTCTCGATTAAAACCGGCGGCTGCCCTGAAAACTGCGGCTATTGCCCGCAGTCAGCGCACTTTGATACCGGCGTCAAAGCAGAAAAAATGATGGACGTTGAAGAAGTCGTTGCAGCTGCACAGGCGGCCAAAGAAAGCGGCGCCACGCGATTTTGTATGGGTGCTGCATGGCGCTCACCAAAAGACCGCGATATCGAGGCGGTTGAAGATATGGTGAAAGCGGTCAAAGCGCTCGGTATGGAAACCTGCGCCACGCTCGGCATGCTGAAAGAATCGCAAGCCCAAAGACTCGCCGCTGCTGGCCTTGATTACTACAACCACAATCTTGATACTGCACCCGAGTTTTACGGCGAGATCATTACCACGCGCGATTATCAAGACCGTTTGGATACCCTTGGCCATGTACGTGAAGCCGGTTTGAAAGTGTGCTGCGGTGGCATTGTTGGCATGGGTGAATCGCGCATGCAGCGTGCCGGCTTGATTGCGCAGCTCGCAAACCTCAATCCGTATCCAGACTCGGTACCGATCAATCATCTGGTCGCCGTTGAAGGCACGCCGTTGGCTGATCAAGCCCCACTTGATCCTTTGGAGTTTGTACGCACCATTGCGGTAGCACGCATCACCATGCCGAAAGCTCGCGTGCGCTTGTCGGCAGGGCGTCGCCAGCTCGGCGAGGGAGTGCAGGCGCTTTGCTATTTGGCAGGCGCCAATTCCATCTTTTACGGCGATAAGCTACTCGTCACCGGCAACCCGGAGGTTGAGGAAGACCGCGCGCTGCTTGATCGCCTGGGTATCCATAACAAGCTTAATGTGACGGATTGAAGGAATCTTCAGAGTCGAGATAAGCTGACCGGGAGCTCTCGCTGCGCTGATCGGTGGATGAATCAGCATCAGGCGTTATCTCCATCTCGACGACGTCAGTGAGTTGTCCATTTTTCCCCAATTGATCGACAAGATTGGAAATCGTATCCCCGGGGATCGGCTGAAACACACCAAACGCTTGCGAGATCAGGTCAAGCTGAAAAAATACCATCTGATGAAAAGCCGAAGCGAGTCTTACATCGAGTTGCTCAAGGCTGTTTGAGAGCTGATCGGGTAGCTTGGGTTGCTGCCTTAGCGCAGTTAACCGCCGGCCAATCACCTGCCTGAAGAAATCTTCTACTGATGTCATATTCAGGCGCGTATTTGCGTGGCTAGCGCTGCTCGGCTGCCTGTCTAGCCAGAGTCTACCGGCCTGAAGACAGGCTTCGGTCAGACGCCGGGCGGGAATATCCAACAAACCTAGAGATGATTGCAGGTCCTGACGTAGTTCAGATTCAGCGTTCGGGTTATCCAAATTTTCAAGAATAATTCTTGTAACAAGCGGCACCAATCGCTCGCTGGATAGCGATTGGATAACTGAATCAATAATAGTTAAGCCGACCTCATCGAGCGCCTCTATCTCTGCGGCCACTTTCTGCCTCATGCTCTGCCACTGTTCATCTGATTGCATGAGTTGATTCGCTTGATGCTCACTGAAATACGTATCATCAGAAATTGTAGATAAACAGTAACCGATCATCATTCGGCAAACCATACTGGAGCGTTTGGATGGATCTGGATAAAGTTCGGTAATCAATCCGACAAGCAGGTGTTCCAGCGCCTTGCTGGTCAGCCCGGAGATTTTGTGATCAGCAAATACTTGACGTAGTGTCTTTTTGGTGGACGGCTCTTGTAGCGCGAAGATCAGGTCATTCGAAAGACTAGCCGCATCAATCGATTTTTCCTTAGGTAAGGGATTGATTGAAGAAACAAATTTTTTCCCTAGCCAGACGCTTTTACCCATAAAGCCTTTGTCCGGCATGTCTGCCAGAAAATCTCGCGTGACAGGATCAGTAATCCATTTTCGACTGAATGGGATGGTTGGTGTTTTTAGCACTTGAGTCGAGGTATGTTGATTTTTGATGATGCTGGCTAGTCGGTAATCTTGAATTTTTTGCGAGAGCTGAAGCAGGCACATCGCAGTCTCTTTTTCGATCCTGACATATTCTACTCTGGAAATTGAATATTCGATGAACTGTTTGGTAAATTCAGGATATTTTCGCCATTGGCTATTTTGTAGCAGCTGGTTGGTCAGCATTTGCAGTGAAAAATTTAATCTGGTATTGCCGCGTATCCTTTCAAATATGAAAAAGAATAGCTTATGAAAATGTTTTTCAAGTTTTATATCAAGCTGGTTAAATATACTTAACATTTTTTCCGGATTGAATTCTCTCGAACTGAACAACTCGAATGTTGTCGTTGTAATATAGTCATCCGGACATACAAGTACACTTGACAATATTTTTAGTGTATTTTCAGTCAACGTCAAACTAATCCTGGATCCAAGGCAGGTCCTTATCGTATACAGACCACCATCCCAGCTTATTTTTACTACATCTAAAATTAGTCCCGGGATATGTTCGTGCCTAGACTTGGAAATTTTTAATAAAGCATTCAACAGTTTTGCATCTCTCTTTTCTACAGCATATTTCAGAGCTGCAGA
>JBJTXC010000286.1:0-6978 GCA_046082065.1 Burkholderiaceae bacterium | reverse complement strand
GAGCTCGATGAGTTACGCGGGTTGTCAGACAACGCCGGGCAATATCTGGTGGCGCTGGAAGCGCGCGAGCGCAAACGTACCGGCATCGCCAATCTACGCGTTGAGTACAACAAGGTGCATGGCTTTTGTATCGAGGTCACACAGGGTCAGGTCGCCAAAGTACCGGATGATTATCGCCGCCGACAGACACTGAAAAATGTCGAGCGTTACATCACACCCGAGCTAAAAGCGTTTGAAGACAAAGCACTGTCCGCTCAAGATCGTGCGCTCGCTCGTGAAAAATATCTGTACGAGCAAGTCCTGCAAGATTTAGCACCGTATATCAGCGAGTTGCAACGCGTAGCGCAAGCGGTGGCATGGGTCGATGTGCTATCGGCGTTGGCGATGCACGCCATGCGCCATGCATGGTGCAAACCGGAATTCACCGAGCAGCCGGGCATTCAGGTGACGCAAGGGCGTCACCCGGTGGTCGAGACCGCGATTGAACGTTTCATTGCCAACGATTGCCAGCTCTCGCCGGATCGAAGACTACTTTTGATTACCGGCCCCAACATGGGTGGTAAATCAACCTACATGCGGCAACTTGGCCTGATCACTCTATTGGCGTACATGGGTTGCTACGTGCCCGCCAGTGCTGCGCGTATCGGACCCATCGATAAAATTTTTACGCGCATCGGTGCCGCCGATGATCTGGCAGCGGGTCATTCGACGTTCATGGTCGAGATGATGGAATCGGCCGCGATCTTGCATGGCGCCACCGAGCAATCGCTGGTGCTGATGGATGAAGTCGGTCGAGGTACCTCAACCTTTGATGGTCTGGCGCTTGCGTGGGCGATTGCAGCATCACTGCTGGATGAAAAGCGCTGCTTCACGCTGTTTGCGACACACTACTTCGAGCTGACACAACTACCGCAGCGACACCTCGGCTGCGCCAATGTTCATTTGTCGGCGGTGGAGCATAAAGATCGCATTGTGTTCCTGCATGCGGTTCAGGAAGGGCCTGCATCGCAAAGCTACGGTCTGCAAGTGGCTCAATTGGCTGGCGTACCACCGTCGGTGATTCGCTCGGCACGCAAACACCTGGCGCGACTGGAAGCGCAATCGACGCGCCCGGACGATCAGTTTGATTTGTTCTCGGCTCAACCCATCAACGCCGAGCCAGAGATCAATGAAGCAGAGGCCGCATTGCCTGCAGCATCATTCAGCACGGCGCTACAAGATGCAGTTGCGGCGATCGACCCGGACCAACTCAGTCCGCGCGAGGCGCTTGAGGCGCTATATCAGCTCAAGCGCTTGGCTGATGAACCTGACAGCAAGGGCTAGACCAACTTACGCTAGACCAACTTACTGCAGCTGTATGCTGCGGAACTGATCGCCTTCATCATCGTCATCGTCGTGGTGATGATGGTGACGACCATGCGGGCCATGCACGTGGCCATGCGCAATCTCCTCGTCATTCGCCTTGCGAACTTCGACCACATTCAATGCAAAGCGAAGTGCCATACCGGCCAATGGATGATTACCATCCAACACCACCTTGCCATCGGCGATATCAGTCACAGTAAATAAACGCGCTTCAGCGTGCGGCGCGTCATCCGGCGATCCCTCAAACTGCATGCCCACTTCCAACTGATCCGGAAACAAGCTGCGCGGCTCGACCTTCACCAACTCGGCATCGTACTCGCCAAAACCATCGGCCGGCTCGACTTGCACCGCAACTTGATCACCGACTGCCTTACCTTCCAATGCTTCCTCGATTTTAGGCAGTGTGTTGTTATAGCCGCCGTGCAGGTAAACCATCGGCTCGCTACTTTCTTCGATCAGGTTACCCTGCGCATCAGAGAGCTTGTAGTGCAAGGTAACGACGGTGTCCTTGGAGATATTCATGCTGATCCTCTTATTGAGCCAGCGCGCATTATAAAGGCCCGTGCACGCGCCAGCGCGCGAATCGCTCCCCCACATCTGCACCGATATAATCCCGCCATGAAACGCAATGGTCTGTTGGGCGATCTGACGCCTCGCGAGTTTTTTCGCACTTACTGGCAAAAGAAGCCGGTGCTCATTCGGCAAGCTATCCCTGGTTTTTCTCCGGTGCTGTCGCGTGACGACTTGTTCAAACTGGCAGCACGCGACGATGTCGAGTCAAGACTGATCACCCACTTCGGATCAGATTGGAAACTCCACCACGGTCCGCTGACATCGTTGCCACCCGTCAGCCGCAAGGGATGGACGGTGCTGGTGCAAGGCGTCAACCTGCATGATGACGCGGCCGACGCGCTGCTTGGTCAGTTTCGATTTATTCCCGATGCACGCTTGGATGACTTGATGATCAGTTATGCAAGCGATACAGGGGGCGTCGGGCCACATCTGGATTCATACGATGTATTCCTGTTGCAAGCGCAGGGCCGCCGTCACTGGCGTATTGGTCATCAACACGATCAATCACTGATTGAAGGCATGCCTGTCAAGTTGCTGCGGCACTTCACACCAACGGCCGAGTATCTGCTTGAACCCGGCGACATGCTTTACCTGCCGCCGCAGTGGGGGCATGAGGGTGTGGCGGTCGGTGAATGCATGACCTACTCGATTGGCTTTCGCGCCCCTACCTGGCAGGAACTCGGCGATGCCTATCTTGGTTTTTTGGCCGAGCAACTTGAATTACGCGGTCGCTACCGCGACACCCAGCACGCACCGGATCCACACCCGGCGCGGCTGACCACGGATCTGCTGCACCAAGCACGCAAACACTTGGGCAAGCTGGGCGGTCGCCCGGGTGACATCACTGTATTTCTGGGTGAGTATTTGTCGGAGCCCAAGCCCTCGGTCTGGTTTGCGACGCCGTCGCGGCCGCTGTCGCTGACCCATTTCTGCCAGCGCACGGCCCGCCACAAGCTGCTGCTCAGCCGTCAGACCCGCATGCTGTACCGCGACAAATGTATTTTCATCAACGGCGAGTCCGTGCGGGCCGGCGGTAAAGACCGTTTGATTTTGCAAGGGCTAGCCGATGAGCGAGCACTCTCGCCCGAGGCTGCAGCGGGCGGCTCGACCGACCTGCTCGAAACCCTGCACGACTGGTATCGGCAGGGTTGGTTGCGGTTTTGCTGAGATGAACGGTTTCATGCAGGCAAACAGCCAGAAACCCCGTCAAATTCGCCCAAAATCACTTGCAAGCCCTTCAACTACCCCGGTATAATTTCCGTTTAGGAAGTTTTGTCGATGCGGCAGTGCGCAATTTGGCAGTGCCTGTTCGACAGAGCGACCTGAAAGTGCGATAACTACCGGTAGTTATTTCTCTCGCTTTTTGAATCATTTTTTATTTTCACCTGAAGGATAACCATGAAAAAATCGTTGCTGATCGCTTCCCTGCTGGCACTGGCATTGGCCGCTTGCGGCAAAAAAGAGGAAGCTGCTCCGCCGGCACCTGCTGAAGCTCCTAAGGCAGAGGCACCAGCCGCTGACGCACCTAAGGCTGACGCACCGGCTGCTGAAGCACCGAAAGCTGACGCACCTGCAGCAGAAGAGAAGAAGTAATTTTTCTTCGCTGACGCACACGCCGATCTTTCGGCGTGTCGACAAAAAAGCCGCTTCGCAGCGGCTTTTTTGTTTTCTTGGGCCAGCGCCAGGTTTCAGGCAGCACCGCTCGGTGCACAACTCATCCAAGCCGAGCCGCTGTGCTGATCTGCCACCCACAATGCGATGTCAGTCTCGGCGATCTCGGGTTCGATCGCCGCCCGCGCCAGGTCCGGGCTGTTATTCCGCTGTGATAGATGCGCGGCAATCAGCGTATGCAAGCGGGTTTTGTCTAATTCGCGAAGAATGCTAGCGGCAGCGTCGTTGGATAAATGACCAAAGGGGCCGGAGATCCGCGACTTCAACCACGCGGGATAAGCAGACCGAGCCAGCATGTCTGAGTCGTGATTGAACTCCAGCAGCAGCGCATGGCAGCCCGCGAGTGCCGATATCAGATGCTGGGTGGCATGGCCTACGTCAGTCAGCACGCCCAGCTTGTAGCGGCCGTCCGATACCGTGTACTGCACGGGCTCGCGCGCATCATGCGGAACCGTGTAGGGACTAATCTCCAGATCGCCGATTGCGAAGCGGTGACCATCACGACAAAGATGCACCTCGACGCCCAGCACGTCGTCAGGTGACGCGCTCTCGAAGCTGCCATGGGTTAACCACACCGGCAATTTGAACTGCCGCGCCACCTGAAATACGCCACCCAGGTGATCCGAGTGCTCATGCGTGACGATGATGCCGGCAAGCTGCTCGGCAGACATTCCCAACCGACTCAAACGCCGATTCAATTCCCGCTGCCCGAACCCGCAGTCGAGAATGATATGCGTCGCGGTGGTATCCGATGAGGCAGAAATCAGCAGCGCGTTACCCTCGCTGCCGCTGCCAAGACTCGCAAATCTCACGCCCCGCCCCGAGGCATCGGGCCGGGCATGGTCTACTTCAGTTGCTCGTTGAGCAGTGCAAGAATGCGCTTGGCGTTGGCATCGCTCGCGTTGGTACCCTTGTCGGTCTGCACCGCGACCTTGCTACTCGCCTCATCGCCTTCCACACGAATCTGGTAGCGCAGCGCATCTTTCTTGTCGTTCTTCGAGCTGAACATACGCGCAAAGAAACCGGGCTCCGACTTATTCTTGGCCTCGTCGCCCTGATCAACATAACGCACAAAATACAAGCCACGCGCGCGATCACGGTCTTCGACGGTGAAACCAACGCGGTCCAGCGCGAGGCCTACACGGCGCCAGGCCCGATCAAACCCTTCATCGACCTCGACCTGGTTGGCGTCTTTCGATAAACGCGCACGCTGCGTCGAGGCCGGTTTAGCGTCCTTCACTGCAGCGGCAGCGGTCTTCGGATCGCTACCCAACGCCGTCATCAGGCGACGCAAAAACTCGGCTTCAAGTTCAGGGTCGGAGGGTCGTGCAGTCCAAACGGTTGATTGGCTGAGTGCCTGACCCGTGACTTTTTCTTCTGCGCCCCGGTGGCTAATGTAGACCTCGGTACCACCATCGGCTCGACGCTCCAGACGGGTACGGAATTTATCGCGCTCACCGGTCGAATACAGCGAATCGAATACTTTGCCGATGGTGTTTCGAATAAAGTCCTGCGGAATTTTGGCGCGGTTCTCAGCCCAATCTGTCTCCATCACGCCGGCCTGCGGGTTCTCGATGGCCACCAGGAAACCACTCTCCTGCCAAAAATCCTTGATCTTTGGCCACAACACGTCAGGCGCCTCTTTGGCGACCAGCCAGCGTTGCTTGCCATCGCGCTCGATCCGCATGCCCGACACCACCGCAGGTGCCACCGAGCCATCGGGTACGGCCGCAGCGGTCGATTTGCCTGCAGCGCCAGGTTGACGCGCGCTGTACTCGGATGCAGTAGCGGTGCCGCGCGCATTGTCGGCGTTGTACACATTGCTACCGCGCGGCGCGCTCAGGTCAGGCGGTACTTCGAGTTTGTTTTTATTGCCGGATTTCGCAGCGCTCTTGTAATCGATTTTTTCCGGCTCGAGCATCTCGCTCACGCTGCTACAGCCCGCGATCATCACGATCAGGCACGACAAAACGCCGTGCGCGCAAAATCTCCGAGGAGTCATTACATGGTTCATTTCTATACCAGAGAAAAAATTCAGTGGAATGAAGTCAGTGCAAAACGCCTGACTCACGCAGTGCATTGCGCAGCAATTCGTGGCTGCCTGCACCCAAGGTCACAAGCGGCAAGCGAATACCGCCGTGGATTTTGCCCATCTGTTGCAGCGCCCATTTCACGGGTACCGGGTTGGGCTCGACAAACAATTTATGATGCAGCGGAATCAGTTTGTCGTTGATTGCAACTGCCTCCGCGACGCGCCCTGCCATCGCAGCAACACACAGCTCATGCATGGCGCGCGGCGCAAGGTTCGCAGTGACAGAAATATTTCCTTGACCACCACAGAACATCAGCGCCATCGCAGTGGCATCATCACCCGAATACACTGCAAACGACTTCGGCACCGCACGTAACAACTCGGTACCGCGCGCAATATTTCCGGTGGCATCCTTCACGCCGACAATACCGGGCACCGACGCCAATCGAACGATCGTATCGTTACTCATGTCAGCGACAGTACGACCGGGCACGTTGTACAAAATCACCGGCAGATCAACCGACTCTGCAATGCGTGTGAAATGCTGCGCCATACCTTCTTGGGTTGGACGGTTGTAGTACGGCACCACTTGCAACGATGCATCGGCACCGGCTTGTTTGGCAAACGCGGTCAACTCAATCGCCTCGGCCGTTGAGTTTCCACCCGTCCCGGCAATCACCGGAATTCGACCCGCAACATGCTGGGTCGCGACGCGAACCAACTCGCAGTGCTCTTCTACCGATACCGTCGGCGACTCACCAGTCGTACCGACAATCACAACACCATCAGTGCCCTCGGCAATATGCCAATCAAGCAGCGCCCTCAACCCTTCAAAATCGAGGCTGCCGTCCTCAAACATCGGCGTGACAATGGCGACAATGCTGCCTTGGATCATGGTGGGGTTACCGCAGAGAGGCAAAAGCTGAATTGTATCGGATCAGTACTGCCCGGGGTCAGATAATCAGGTATCAAAGTGCAACATCATTAGACGCTATCTTCAGGCGTGCGTCGGGGTTTGAATCGGGGTGTGAATCAGGACCGGCGCGACGTGCGCAGATTCGTTGAATCATGGCGGGCTTCGGGGTGCCAACATAGCCGTCCTCAAATGCAATGACGTGCCAGCCGCCGAAGTCTAGTACGAGCTTAGCAAGCTCGCCTGGCGCCAATAAAAAATCCGGGTTCGCGGGCTTGCCAAATTGTCCATTCCCTTGCGCGAAGGTTTCATAAATCAGCACACCACCGGCCGCCACCGATGCCAGCAGCGACGCCATCAGTGGTCGATGCAAATAATTGGTCACCACCACACCGCTGTAGCTGGATGGTTTTAACGGCCAATC
>JBJTXC010000285.1:0-2963 GCA_046082065.1 Burkholderiaceae bacterium | reverse complement strand
GTTTGTATAGCGTCAGAAAGAGCGCTTAGCTCCATATTGGGAATTGATTCGTAACTTTTGAACGTTGTTTCGTGTCCAGAAAAAGGTTTGCGGCTGCTCGGGCAGGAATTGAGCAGCAACGCTTAAGCCAACAAATTTGTTGGGCACTTTGTTGGGCACTTTTCCGAGATATGGCCAAAAACAGCAAAAAAGCCAACACAGTGGTTGGCCTAAGTATTTGATTTAGTTGGTCGGGGCGGCGGGATTCGAACTCGCGACCCCTTGCACCCCATGCAAGTGCGCTACCAGGCTGCGCTACGCCCCGACAAGCGCGCGAGTATAGCAGAGGGTCAATGATTCTCTTCAGTGCAGATGCCCGGAATTTTGCCCTGCGTCTTCCGGCATCTCTGCATGCACCATCTCTTCTTCGGTATCGCAAAACAATGGCGCGCCACAGTCATCGCAGTACTCGGGTGGGAACACGCTATCGGCTTGCTGTATGCGAGTGATGCCGCTCTCGCGCAGTGCTGAAATGATTTGCTGTAGCGGCGACAAGGGTGCGCTGATGGTGCCGCGTTGATGAACCATGTTGGCGACGTATTCTTCAGCGCTTTCTTCGTCGTACAAGGGCCAGACTACGCCGTACACCACATCGGCATTACCACTCACGCTGTAGCTGATTCTGAATTCATCGACACGCATATCGCTGGCTTCATCACCCACCGCAGCAATCACGGCAGACAACTGCGCGGGTTCAACGGATAGCACGTGGGTGAGGTAGTGAATTGCAGCGCGCAGTGAAATCGGTCGAATGGCTTTGTCTGCTTCACGACACGCGACATAGTAAGCACCGGGCAGCAGTAACTCGATGCCGCATCCAGGTAGTAAGGTTTGTAAATTCGGTCCGGCTTGTAGCTGCCACTGGGTCAGGGCGGCTTGACTCAGGCTTTGCAGATTGCTGCCGGTTTCATCTTCCTGCCAGCTCAGGAGCGGCTGGCCGCTTTCTGCGGTGACCAGTGCGAGCAAATGACGTGTGTCTGCCAGAAACGCTGCAGTATCCGGTAATGATGAGGGTGCTGCTTGCGCCTTGCCAGAGAGTGTGGCTTCTGCCATGCGGCGGGTCAGTTGGTAGGTTTCGCAGTAGCTGCGAGGAAGCTGGTCTATCGAGAACAGCACCGGTGCCAACGTAGCGCGGGTATTGGCCGCAAGAATATGGCCGTGCAGGTGCGCGGTGATGGTTTGCAGGATGTTGGCATTGATCGCACCGGACGGGATGGTGAAGCGCGTCCATGCCAATACAGGAATGGCGACGAGCAGTGCGTCGTAGCGTTTGTCTCCGTGCTCGATGGTGCAGCTGCTGCTGATTGCCTCAATCGAATCCAACAGCGCGTCGTAAGCGTCCAGATCGGTATGAAACAGGTGATCGAGTGCGTTGTCGATGGCCTGCTGCTGATTGTTCGATAGCTGCTTTTGCAGCAGGCTATCTAGCCTGGATTCCCACGCGCGCGCTTCGATTCGGCTTGACGCCCGCACCATTGATTGCGCCAGGGATGCGAGGCGCTGGCTCTCGGCAGAGAACTTGCGTACGGGATTTTTTGGGGAGCGACGCATGGTGTGCGGTGGGGCGTGACCAGAGAGCGGCGATTGTACTGGATGCGCACGAACTTGCGATGACAAAAGAAAAGCCCGCCGAAGCGGGCTGATCGAACACAAGCGATGCGGCTTATTTTTTCTCGAATTCGCTGCTTGCTGAAGCCGCCGGTGCCGCCGGTGCCGCCGGTGCATCGGCAGCGGCCGGTGCTGCGGCTGCTGCAGGTGCTTCGGTCTTTTCTTCCGAATGTCCACCGGCTTCGCCCTGCAAGCTGGCCTTGTCACCCATGTTGAACACAGCTGTGAGTGCAACCGCTGCAAAAATCACAAACGCGACGAGTATTTTCCACATGTGCTGATCTCCTGTTTATTGCTCAAGCTGCCAACAATTGACGCAGCACGAAAGGCAGAATGCCACCATGGCGGTAGTAATCTACCTCGATCGGTGTATCAATTCTTAACAGTAATTTTACGTGTTGTGTCTGCCCGTTGGCACGATGAATCACCAGCGTCACTTGCTGCTGCGGTTTGATGTCGTGCTCAAGCCCTTGCAGATCGAAGCGCTCGTCGCCGTTGATGTGCAGCGACTGCACGCTGTCGTTGCCAATAAACTGCAGCGGCAACACACCCATGCCCACCAGATTCGAGCGGTGGATGCGCTCGAAAGAGCGCGCGACCACCGCTTTCACGCCGAGCAGCTGGGTCCCTTTGGCAGCCCAGTCGCGTGATGAGCCGGTGCCGTACTCTTCACCGGCAAATACCATGGTGGGTACGCCGTCGTGAATGTATTTCATTGCGGCGTCATAGATCGACATTTGCTCGCCGCTCGGCTGATGAATGGTGATGCCACCCTCGACACGCGAACCATCGGATTTGGCAGGGATCATCAAATTCTTGATGCGAACGTTGGCAAAGGTACCGCGCATCATGATTTCATGGTTGCCGCGACGTGAGCCATACGAGTTGAAGTCTGCCTTCAATACACCGTGCTCGATGAGCCACTTGCCAGCCGGGCTGCTGTCTTTGATCGAGCCTGCCGGCGAGATGTGATCGGTGGTAATCGAATCACCAAATACGCCGAGCGCGCGCGCGCGGCTGATGCCGGTAGCGGCCGCTTTGGGTTGCATGCCGAATTCCTGAAAAAACGGCGGCTCGGCGATGTAGGTTGATTTCGGCCAGTTGTAGACTTGGCCCTCCGCCACACCTTGAATTTGCTCCCACAGCTTGCCGGGTGCGCCTTTGACGTCGGCATAGTTACGCTTGAACGTGTTGGCGTTCATGGCGTGCTTCATGAGTTGGTTGATCTCTGCGGAGCTCGGCCAGATGTCGCCGATGTAGACATCGCGGCCCTTGCTGTCTTTGCCGAGGGGTTGCGTCATCAGATCGACCATCAC
>JBJTXC010000284.1:0-3160 GCA_046082065.1 Burkholderiaceae bacterium | reverse complement strand
CTGGCCGCTTTGTCTCGCCCGATCGTCATACCATCGCGCTGCAAAAAGACGCGAACACGGCGCGAGCCAAAGCGTGGATACAACGCTGAGTACTTACGCATACCGCTAATCACAGGCGCATCTTTGAGAGGCATCCTGTACGTATAAACCAACCCGGATCTCGCAACACTCGTAAGCGTCCGGCGATTACCGTCTTGCAGAAATACTGACATTCATATCCAGTTATTGCGATGCGGCTGTTAGCCGGTTGATTTGCGCAATAGCGCAGGCGAGATTTTCCACTGCTGTCCGTCATCCGTGAACAAGCTGACGGTCTTTTTATTTAGGCGCATAATCCTGCCGTTTTTAAGCGTGCCATCATGGGCAGTGAAGCTTACGCGATCCCCTTCAGCAAACTGGGCTAATTGCGCTGTACTTTTTACTTGCGCAAGAAGGTTGAGGCGCTGAACCACCATCCGATTTACGTATAGAAGATCTGCCTCGCTCATATGGCGTAAGGCTTGGACAAACAGTTCGCGATCTAGGATGGTCTGCTGAGAGCTCATTCGTCACGATGTTCAATTTTGAAGGAGTGGCCTCAGAGTGACACATTCCATGGCAGTAACTCGTCGACTCGATTTACCGGGTAATCGGCGATCACGCTTAATACATGTCGGAGGTAAGTTTCCGGATTCATGCCGTTGAGTTTGACCGTACCCAGTAGACTATACATCGTGGCAGCCCGCTCGCCACCCGCGTCCGACCCGAGAAACAGATAGTTCTTGCGACCCAAGGCGACGGTGCGCAGGGCACGTTCAGCGGCATTATTATCGATCTCGATGCGACCATCCTCCAGATAGCGTGTCAGTGCCTGCCATTGATTCATGGCGTAGCCGATCGCCTCAGCCGTCACGGATTTACGCGATAGCATCAAGCGCTGTTCATTGAGCCAACTGTAGAGGGCCTCAACAATCGGTTTTGAGTACTGCATCCTAACTTCTCGCCTGCGTTCGGGCGGGCTGCCTCGGATACCGGCTTCGATTTTGTAGAGCTCCCCGATTTGGGCCAACACATACGTGGTGATCGGGGTCGGTTGCGCTGCGTGGATGTCGTAGAACTTTCGTCTAGCGTGCGCCCAACAGGCTGCCTCAAGTACACGACCCGATGCGTAAATCGGGTTGTAGCCCGCATACGCATCGGCTTGCAGTACCCCTTCGTAATGTTTCAGATGCGCTTGGGGATGAATCCCCTTACGATCCGCAGAGTACCTAAACCAGACCGCTGGCGCAGCGGTCTCGCCTGCGGGTCGATCGTCTCGGGCATAGACCCAGAGTCGACCCTGTTTGGTCTTTCCGTTACCTGGAGCAAGCACCCCGACGGGAGTGTCATCCGCATGGAGTTTCGCTG
Source organism: Burkholderiaceae bacterium (assembly GCA_046082065.1). Lineage (GTDB taxonomy): Bacteria > Pseudomonadota > Gammaproteobacteria > Burkholderiales > Burkholderiaceae_D > Pernthalerella. Next base: position 1,774 of record JBJTXC010000284.1, on the reverse strand, counting down.
CAGAGAATACGTAACGCTCAAGCGCATTCATCAATGGGCGTAGCAGTTGGTGGGCACCACCCACGACATCACCGACCGTACTTTCGCTTAACTCGATACCCTCGCGCGCCGCTTGCTGGCACTGGCGATAGATCGGCATATGGTCCACGTACTTGGACACAATCACGTGACTAATCAATCCGGGACCAAAGTAGCTGCGTGCAATCGGACGGCTCGGCGCTGGCGCTTGCGCCATGCGATCGCAGCAAGAGCAGGTCATGCGTGGACGCACATGCCGAACGACTCGATAGCTTGCCGGAATGTACTCAAGGATTTCGCTGATGTCCTCGCCAAGCACTTTCCAATCACCACCACAGTCGGGGCAAGCCGTCTGAGCGGGCCGATGCGTATGAATATCGCGTGGCAGGTGCTCAGGCAATGGACGACGCTTAGGCGCGCTGCGCTCAAGTGGCTCGATGAACTCGGCAACATCAACTACCGGTCGTTTCAGGCCTTGGCTAATGTGCAGCTCTTCGAGTTCAAGCTCAAGCTGTTCAATCTGAATGCTCAGCTTCTCAGACTTCTGGCCAAAGACCATGCGCTTGAGCTTTGCGATGAGTAAGCTCAGGCGTTTGATTTCTTCGCTGTCGCTGATCTTGCTTAATCGTAGCGCCGCATTATCTTTTTTAAATGCGTCGCGCTCTATGGTGAGCGCGATATTTGCAGCACACTGCGCCGACAACATCGCCTGTAATTCAGCGACCGTTGTTGGGAGTGGCGGGTTTATTTGCATAGGCAATAGTTTATCAAACGTACCCCATGCATTCAATTTATTCTGCATCGAATGCCAATCAATGAGCGTCTCTCAAGTGATTCGCTCACGTGACTTACGGCATCCATAAAAAATATCAAACCTGTGTTGGTTTATGAGTGCGGATGGGACGTCGCCAATCAATCCCTTCGAGCAGCATAGAAAGCTGTGCCGCGGTTAAATACACTGATCCGCTTGCAGCCTCCGGCCACACGAAGTAACCTTGCTCGAGTCGTTTGGCAAACATGCACATGCCGTCACCACTCCACCACAGCACTTTGATTCGATCACCTTTGCGACCCCGGAAGAGGAACACATGCCCACTGAATGGATCAACTGCAAGCGTATGCTGCACTTGCGCAGCCAACCCATCAAAGCCCCGGCGCATATCCGTTACGCCGGCCACCAGCCAGATGCGGGTGCCGGTGGGTAGCGCAATCACGTGCGCAGCGCCGCGAGTACCGCCTTGAGCGTGGAAGGGTCGACGTCACTTGGTAGTGTGATCACCAGCTCACCACATTGAATCGACAAGCACTGCTTGGCCGTAATCGGCGCGCGCTCGGTCGCCGACTTAGTGCTCAACGCCACGGGAATCAGCGCCACCCTCTGGTGACCCACCGGCCCGAGCAATCCGCTACGATAATGCCAGCGCCACGTATGCAGCAGATTGCCATTGAGCTCATGTGCGCGCGCCACTTGGGCGGCCGACACACCGGGCTGTAGCGATTGTTCGACCACCTGCCGCTTGAACTCCCGGCTATAGCGCCGGCGGCGCGGTTGGACACCATCCTCACCAACCGCTAAAAGTGCATCACTCATCTATACGTGCCCATTTAAAAATACGTGGGCACGTAGACTCGCAGATCTCTTTAACCTGCGCTAGACGGTGGTTACCGGACGCTTACATACGTTGGCATTGATCCCATTGGCAAGCGCAATGCTAGCGACCGACACCCCAGGCACGCTACAGGCTGCCACCAAATC
>JBJTXC010000283.1:0-2385 GCA_046082065.1 Burkholderiaceae bacterium | reverse complement strand
TCCCAGGATAAATTGCGGGGAAAAGTTGCCGATCTGGGTGGCAATCCAGTCATAACCCAGACCACCCAGGATCACAGCGACAAGATCAGCGATTATTCACCCGGAGCGAGTAATCGGTCGCTTTCAGGTCTTTGGTCAGTGCGCCTATAGAAATCCGGTCGACACCGGTTTCTGCAATGGCTCGAACGCTATCGCGGTTCACGCCACCGGAAGCCTCGAGCACTGCTCTACCTGCCGTCATTGCAACGGCCTCACGCATCGCTGCGGTGGTGAAGTTATCCAGCAACACAGAAGTGGCACCTGCACCAAGCGCCTGCTGTAATTCGTCAAGATTTTCAACTTCAATCTGAATCGATACACCAGCATTCAACGAAATTGCAGCATTCATCGCTGCCTTGATACTACCCGCAGCGGCGATATGGTTTTCTTTGATGAGGATGCCGTCGTACAGCGCAAGCCGTTGGTTTTTGCCGCCGCCAACACGCACTGCATATTTCTGGGCGAGCCGTAAGCCGGGCAAGGTTTTACGCGTATCGAGCACCGCTGCTCTGGTGCCTTCGATCAGTTGCACATAATCACGGGTTACCGTCGCTACTGCAGAGAGTAGTTGCAAAAAATTCAGCGCACATCGCTCGGCAGTCATGATGGAACGAGCGGCACCGTCAATATCGCACACCTTGCTATCAGCGGGCATCAGATCACCTTCGGCGACATGCCATTGAATATGCACCGCGGGATCAACTTGGTTCATTACTGCCTCAAACCACGGCGCGCCGCACAACACTGCTTGTTCGCGTACGATGACCCTCGCTTTGACCTGGGCAGACTCCGGCAACAGCATCGCCGTCCAATCACCGCGACCTATGTCTTCTGTTAGGGCAGCCTGTACATTCGACTTTAATGCCTCGTTTAAGGCTGCGTCAAAAGGCATCAATGGATTAATCAGTGTGCTCAAGGCTGGTTTTTTACAAATAATGATCTTAATGATCTTGATATTTCAAAGCCGGTTGCTGTGAACGTGACCGTAGCTACGGTTGGGATAGCAACTTTGTTAGTGGCAAGCTCAGCCTTGAATAGATAAAAAATCTGGAAAGGTCAGCATTCAATCGGGGCCTATCCCCGAGAATAGTTTCTGCTCAGACGCCAAATCGGATGAAGGACGCGTGCTCGCTTTTTTGGCTGCAGCAAAATCCAACATACGGTTGATGGAGGTGACTGCCTTATCGCGAATCGCCGGCTCAACATGAATCTCGTTTGCACCGCGCTCAAGCACATCGATTAAATTTTGCAAACCATTCATCGCCATCCAGGGGCAATGCGCACAGCTCTTGCACGTGGCGCTATTACCTGCAGTGGGCGCCTCGATGAATACTTTGCCCGGCGCTGCCTGCCGCATCTTGTGCAAGATGCCGTTATCAGTGGCGACAATAAATTCTCGTGCATCCAGTGACACTGCTGCTGCGATCAGCTGCGATGTCGACCCGACCACATCCGCTTGCGCAACCACGGCAGTAGGTGACTCGGGGTGCACCAACACCTTAGCCTGCGGATGCTCAGCGCGCAGCAGATCAAGTTCGATACCTTTGAATTCGTCATGCACCAAACACGACCCCTGCCATAGCAACATATCGGCGCCGGTCTGCTGTTGGATATAGCTACCGAGGTGACGGTCTGGCGCCCAAATAATTTTTTTGCCTTGCTGGTGTAAATGCTTGGCGATATCCAGACCGATAGACGAGGTCACCATCCAATCCGCACGCGCCTTGACCGCTGCACTGGTATTCGCATACACCACCACCGTACGGTCAGGATGCGCATCGCAAAAGGCAGTAAATTCATCCACTGGGCAGCCAAGATCAAGCGAGCAGGTCGCGTCCAGATCCGGCATCAAGATGGTTTTAGTTGGCGATAGAATTTTTGCGGTCTCACCCATGAAACGCACGCCCGCCACGACCAGGGTATTGGCTTCATGATCGCGACCGAAGCGCGCCATCTCCAATGAATCAGATACGCAACCGCCGGTTTCTTCAGCCAAGTCTTGCAAATCGGCGTCAACGTAGTAATGCGCCACCAGGACGGCGCCCTTGGCTTTCAACAGCGCGCGGGCACGCTCCTTCAGCTGCAGACGCTGTTGCGGCGTAAGCGGCGCTGGCACTTTAGCCCACGCCGAGGTCACGCAACTGATACCGTCTGCACCAGGCTTTTCAAATTCAACCGTCTTTATTTCCAACACTTACCCCCTACCATTAGCTGAAGGCGTGATGAAGCGCAATTCAAAACCTTCAGCACTCGATTCAAGCACACAGTGTGAACCTACCGACAGCGTCAGCTTGTCTTTCATATGACCAAACGGCAGCCCTTGCAGTATCGGGATATCCAATCGCT
>JBJTXC010000282.1:0-3349 GCA_046082065.1 Burkholderiaceae bacterium | reverse complement strand
GGCTGGACGATTTATGCGCCGCTCACGATGCAAATGGGCCCATCGATGGATGCAGCGATTTTCGCGCTGCACCTGCTGGGTGCTTCATCGATCATGGGCTCGATCAACATCGTGGTCACCATCCTGAATATGCGCACACCCGGCATGACGCTGATGAAGATGCCGCTGTTCGTCTGGACTTGGTTGATTACCGCTTACCTGCTGATCGCAGTGATGCCGGTGCTGGCGGGCGCCATCACCATGACGCTGACTGATCGTCACTTCGGTACCACCTTCTTCAACCCGGCCGGTGGTGGTGACCCGGTGATGTTCCAGCACATCTTCTGGTTCTTTGGTCACCCCGAGGTGTACATCATGATTCTGCCGGCGTTCGGCATCATCAGTCAGGTGGTGCCTGCGTTCTCGCGCAAGAAACTGTTTGGTTATGCATCGATGGTGTACGCCACCTCGTCCATCGCGATTCTGTCGTTCATCGTTTGGGCGCACCACATGTACACCACTGGTATGCCGGTGACAGGTCAGCTGTTCTTCATGTACGCGACCATGTTGATCTCGGTGCCGACCGGCGTGAAAGTATTCAACTGGCTCGCGACCATGTGGAAAGGCGCGATGACGTTTGAGACGCCGATGCTGTTTGCAGTCGGCTTCATCTTCGTGTTTACGATGGGCGGCTTCACCGGCTTGATTCTGTCGATCGCGCCGATCGACATCCAACTGCAGGACGGCTACTACGTCGTGGCGCACTTCCACTATGTGCTGGTGGCGGGTTCGCTGTTTGCGATGTTCTCGGGCTTCTACTACTGGGCACCGAAGTGGACCGGCGTGATGTATAGCGAAGCGCGCGGTCGCATCCACTTCTGGTGGACCATGATCTCGTTCAACGTCACCTTCTTCCCGATGCACTTCCTCGGCTTGGCAGGTATGCCGCGTCGTTATGCGGATTACCCGATGCAGTTGGCCGATTTCAATGCGCTGGCCTCCATTGGTGCATTCGCGTTTGGCTTGGCCCAGGTGTATTTCCTGGTCACGATCGTGATCCCTTGCATGCGCGGTCACGGCGAAAAAGCACCGCAGCGTCCATGGGAAGGTGCCGAGGGTCTGGAGTGGGAAGTGCCTTCGCCGGCGCCGTTCCACACTTACGAAACCCCGCCTAAGCTGAATGCAGACGCTACTCGCGTGGTGCATGCCTGATCGAGCTTAGTGCGATGTCTACCGAGAAGAGGCGCGCGAATTTACGGCTGGCGATGATCCTCGCCAGCGTCGCAGCGGTCTTCTTCTTGGGCATTGTCGCGAAGATGTTTTTGCTAGGGCGGCCGTGAACTCCAACTACGCGTTGAACTACCGCCTGATGGGCAAGCTGCTGATTGTCGCAGCGGGTATGTTCGCGTTCGGTTACTTACTGGCACCGATTTACAAAGCAATTTGCAACTGGACTGGCGTCAACGTGCTGGCATTGGGCGAACGAGAAGCCGCGGGTTCGATCAATGCGCGAGCTGCTGTGAAGAACACACAGGTCGATTACTCGCGCACAGTGATGGTGGAGTTTGATACCAACGCGCGCGGCCCGTGGAAGTTTCGCCCGGAGATACGCAATGTTCAACTCCATCCGGGCGAGCTCACTACCGTGATGTTCGAAATAGAGAATCAGCAGCCGCACACTGTCAAAGTGCAGGCGATTCCCAGCTATGCCCCCGGACAGGCACAGGCCTATTTCAATAAGCTGGAATGCTTCTGCTTCACCGAGCACACCTTGGCACCAGGCGAGCGCCGTCGCTGGCCAGTGGTGTTTTACATTTCGCCCAAGGCGCCTAAAGACATGAGCACGGTGACCTTGTCGTATACGTTTTTTGAAGTGGGCGGCGCAGTACCCAAGCCCGTGGCAGCTGTTGTGAAGCCGGATTCAACCGCAGTACGCGCAGCGGCTGGCGCATGAGCGCAGAGGGAAACAGCGGATCATCGGTGAGCAATTTTCTGCGTAGCTTCAAAGTGGTTGCGTGGTCGTTCATTGGTATCCGCAAGAAAAGCGAGTTTCATGCGGACGGTAGTTCGGTCAAACCGCTGCATGTGATTATTGTTGGTGTGTTCTTGGCGTTACTTTTTGTTCTTGGATTGATTGCGGTAATCAATCTGGTGGTTTTAGCTTAGTCAGGAGAGAAACATGAGTGCGAACGCGCACGATTCCCACGGCCATTATTTTGTGCCTGAGCCTTCCCGGCACCCAGCCATGGCGTCATTGGGATTGTTCTTTGTAATGTTTGGCGCAGTACAGTGGGTGAACGACACCTCATGGGGTAAGTACTCGGTACTGCTCGGGTTCGTGATCTTCCTCGTCGTGCTGGCGCAGTGGTTTACCGATGCGATCTCCGAGAGCGAAGGTGGGCAGTATGCGATGAATGTGGATCGCTCTTTCCGCTGGAGCATGAGCTGGTTCATTTTCTCCGAAGTGATGTTCTTCAGCGCCTTCTTCGGTGCGCTGTGGTGGGCGCGAGTGCACTCGATTCCCGGCCTTGGCTCGGGCGATACCATGGGTGTGCTGTGGCCCGACTTCAAAGCGGCTTGGCCCACTGTCGTGGCAGGCGCCACTACTTCACCTGCAGGCACCATCGACAGTTTTGAGATCATGTCGCCGCTGGGTCTGCCCACCATCAACACGGCCTTGCTGCTGACCTCGAGCGTCACCGTCACGATCGCGCACCACGCTGTGCGTGCCGGCGAGCGCAGCAAAGCAATCGCCTACATGTGGTCAACGGTAGCACTGGGTGTAATCTTCTTGTTCTGCCAGGGCTATGAGTACGCCCACGCGTATGCCGACCTGAACCTGAAACTGTCGTCGGGTATCTATGGTTCAACCTTCTTCATGCTGACGGGCTTCCACGGTTTTCACGTGTTCCTTGGCACGCTGATGCTGCTATTCATCACGCTGCGACTTCAAAAGGGACATTTCACGCCGGATCGTCACTTCGGTTTCGAAGGCGCATCGTGGTACTGGCACTTTGTGGATGTGGTGTGGCTCTGCCTGTACATCCTGGTGTATTGGATCTGATCTTGGTGGAATAAACAAAGGGCCGTCATGTGACGGCCCTTGTTATTTTTGTACGGGCGATTGCCGTGGCTTAGGCTTGGAACGTATCCCGTCAGGCGTTGGTCGTTTTGTCTGCACGTCGTGTATTTTCTTCGGTGTGGGCGTCTTGCGATTGACGTGATGAGATAGGTTCTTAACCTCTTTTTATGAATCAGCGCCGCAATCAATCAAAATCGAGAGACGCTTATTGCACCGGGAAGCGTCCGGTCGGCGTGATATAGCCCAGCCACCACAGCACCAGAATAGTCGCGAATAGTGCGACCGATA
>JBJTXC010000281.1:0-16137 GCA_046082065.1 Burkholderiaceae bacterium | reverse complement strand
GATCGAGACAGCTAAGGTGCGCGGTGATTGGGTGAGTCATGATTCTGCGGTGCAGAACTTCAGGATTAACCACAACCGCTACCTTTGACAGACATAACTACGTCGCGGCCAGATTCTCGTGTGAATCCGGCCGCCTCCAGTTTCTGCAAGTAGTCTTCCCACAACTTGTCGCGATTCAAGCAGAACTGATGCAGCAGATCCCACGAGTAAATACCGCTGTCATGGTCGTCGGAAAAAATCGGCCGTATTGCGTAATGCCCCACGGGTTCAATGGCAGTAATCTCGACCACTCGTTTACCTGTTTGTAGTGTTTCCTGCCCTGGACCATGGCCGCGCACCTCAGCGGAAGGCGACAGCACACGCAAAAATTCGAAGGGCAATTCATAGGATTCGTCGCCGTAAGCAATCGATAGCGTGCGTGAAGCTTTGTGCAGGGTAATCGCTGTGGGTGTGGGTGAGTTACTCATGTCGGTCAACCGAATAAAGTGATAACGCTGGCAGCGAACACCCGACTGGGTTGCCGCACTGAGATCTAAAAACTGAACACAACGCTGCGTTGTTGGCTTGCCTGCCGGATTATCAGCTAAAAATAGCTGCTATTTGTACGTGCTGAATCGCTCGCGCATGCGTAAGCGTAATACGGCCAGCCGCTCGCGCCTAATCTGCAGCGATGCGGCTGGGGGTGTACGTTGCGGCTGCCCCCATACGGGCTGGGGGAAATGGGCATCATCGGCATAACGCGGAATCACATGCCAGTGCAGGTGGGGCACCACATTGCCAAAGCTGGCGAGGTTGATTTTCTCCGCTTTCATGACCTCACGGACGACGAGCTCAACCTGCCACAGCACATCCATCAGCAGCATGCGATCGAGCTCGGGCAGGTCAGTGACCTCTTTTACATGCGCTTGCCAAATCACGCGACAAAAGCCGGGGTAATGCTTGTCATCGACCAGTACCACCCGAAACTGCTCGGCCTGATGCAATAGCTCGCCGCCCATGCTTTCACATAAGTCGCAAGCAGCGGCCGCTGAACTTGGGTGGTGATTCACGCTCAGACTAGTACTCTTTCAATGCCGCCATCATTCGCGCGCGCGACATAGTCGGGCAACCAATCTTCACCGAGCAGATGGCGGGCGATTTCGACCACGATGTAGTCGGCTTCAGTATTTGCATCTTCGTTATAGCGCGACAAGCCCTGAAGGCAAGACGGGCATGAAGTGAGTATTTTTACTTCACCTTTGAAGCCGTCGGCACGCAAACTGTCAGCCGCCCTGGTCATCTCAATCTCTTTGCGAAAGCGTACTTGCGTAGAAATATCCGGACGGGTAACGGCCAGCGTGCCGGACTCACCGCAGCAACGATCATTCTTCTCGATCTTTAGCGCATCGACTGTCGCAATCAAGCCGTTCACTGTCTTGAGTGGGTCCTGCTGCTTCATGGGGCTGTGGCAGGGGTCGTGATACATGTAGCGCGTGCCAGTGACGCCTTCAAGCTTGACGCCTTTCTCGAGCAGAAACTCGTGAATATCAATGATGCGGCAGCCGGGGAAGATTTTTTCAAACTGGTAGCCTTGCAGCTGATCGTAGCAAGTGCCGCACGACACCACCACGGTTTTGATATCGAGATAATTTAGTGTATTCGCCATGCGATGGAACAGCACGCGGTTATCGGTAATGATTTTTTCAGCTTTATCAAAATCGCCGCTACCGCGTTGAGGATAGCCACAGCATAAATACCCAGGCGGCAGCACGGTTTGTACGCCAACCTGCCACAGCATGGCTTGAGTTGCCAACCCTACTTGCGAAAACAAGCGCTCCGAGCCGCAACCGGGAAAGTAGAACACTGCCTCTGAATCCACCGTGGTTGCTTTGGGATTGCGAATAATCGGCACAAAATGATTGTCTTCAATATCAAGCAAAGCGCGCGCGGTTTTATTCGGCAGCTTGCCCGGCATTTTTTTATTGATGAAGTGAATCACCTGCTCGCGCACTGCAGGTTTGCCCACGGTAGCGGGGGGCGATTTGGTCTGCTTGCTGGCGAAATTTTTCAGGAAATCATGAGCGAATCGCTGCAGCTTGTAGCCCCAATCGATCATCAGCTGCCGAGTGGCATTGATGGTGGCGGGATCAGTCGCATTCAAAAAAAACATGGCGGCGCGCTTGCCGGGGTTAAACGAGCGCTTACCCATTTTGCGCAGCAGGTTGCGCATGTTCATCGATACATCGCCAAAATCAATATCGACCGGACACGGGTTGGCGCACTTATGGCAAACAGTACAGTGATCGCCGACGTCTTCGAATTCTTCCCAGTGCTTGATGGATACGCCGCGCCGGGTTTGCTCTTCGTACAAAAATGCTTCAATCAGCAACGAAGTCGCCAAAATCTTGTTACGCGGTGAATAAAGCAGATTGGCACGTGGCACATGCGTAGCGCATACGGGTTTGCACTTGCCGCAACGCAGGCAGTCTTTGACACTATTGGAGATTGCGCCAATATCGCTCTGCTGCAAAATCAGCGACTCATGACCCATCAAGCCAAACGATGGCGTGTAGGCATTACGTAAATCGGCATTCGGCAATAACTTGCCTTTGTTGAAGCGACCCTCTGGATCGATGCGCTGCTTGTAATCTCGAAATTCAGCGATCTCGCTTTCGGCAAGAAACTCCAGCTTGGTGATGCCGATGCCATGCTCACCCGAGATTACGCCATCGAGCGAACGCGCCAGCGCCATGATGCGCTCGACTGCCGCGTGCGCATCGTTCAGCATTTGGTAGTCATCCGAGTTCACCGGCAAGTTTGTATGCACGTTGCCGTCGCCCGCATGCATATGCAATGCGACAAAGACACGGCCGCGCAGCACACGTCGATGAATCGCGCTGCACTCATCCAAAATAGGCTTGAATGCCGCGCCACCAAAAATCTGTCGTAGTGGTGCACGCAGGTCTTGTTTCCAGGAGACGCGAACGCTTCGATCCTGCAATACATCAAACACGGTAGTGCTTGGGTTCGTAGCAATGCGCGCCTCGATTTCCGGTTGCATCGCCGCCAAACCAAACTCACGCAAGCCGGCTTGTAGTTCTTTCAGCGGCTTGTCAAGACCACCAAGCAACCACGACCAACGCGCCTGTACTTGCGTGAGCAAATCCATGGCTTGGCTGACGCGATCTTCCAATAACTCGGCAGGTGGTATCTCGATGCCTTCGGCATCATCATGTTTACCCAACGGGAGCTGGCCCTTGCCGAAAAATGCTTGCAACTCGCCGACCAGCTTGAGTTTGTTGGCAATGGATAGCTCGATGTTGATGCGCTCAATACCATCGGTATATTCACCCATACGGTCGAGCGGTATCACGACGTCTTCATTGATTTTGAAGGCATTGGTGTGGCGCGCAATCGCAGCGGTACGCGCACGATCCACCCAGAATTTTTTTCTTGCCTCGGGGCTGACCGCCACAAAGCCTTCGCCCACTCTGGTATTCGCAAGCCGAATCACCTCGGACGCCGCGCGCGCAACCGCGTCTTCATCATCGCCCACGATGTCGCCAATGATGACCATCTTGGGGAGTACGCCGCGCTTGGATTTAGTGGCATAGCCGACAGCGCGCAGGTAACGCTCATCGAGATGCTCCAGGCCAGCCAGCATTGCGCCGCCCTGGTTGGTCTCGGCACTTAAAAAATCTTTGATCTCGACAATCGATGGTATGGCGTCCCGCGCTTGACCAAAAAATTCAAGGCAGACGGTACGCGTGTGCTTCGGCATGCGATGCAAAATCCAACGCGCTGAAGTGATCAAACCATCGGTGCCCTCTTTCTGCACACCGGGTAGCCCGGCGAGAAATTTGTCGGTGACGTCTTTACCCAGGCCTTGTTTGCGAAAGCGCTGGCCTGCAATCTCCAGCACCTCGGTACGAAACGGCGACTGAGCGCGACCGCGCTCGGCGGGGTGGGTCCATTCAAGTTTGAAACGCACCCGCGGTGCGTCATGAATTTTGCCGAGGTTGTGATCAAGCCGGGTGACTTCCAGCCAATCACCATTCGGATCCACCATGCGCCAGCTGGCCAGGTTGTCGATTGCCGTGCCCCACAATACGGCCTTCTTGCCGCCGGCGTTCATGGCGATATTGCCGCCGATGCAGGAAGCATCCGCCGAGGTGGGGTCTACCGCGAACACAAAGCCGGCGCGCTCGGCAGCATCGGACACGCGACGCGTGACCACACCCGCACCGCTGACAATGGTGGCGTACTCGCGATCAACGCCGGGCAAACGGGTTGTTTCTACCTCGCCCAGGTCTTCGAGTTTTTCTGTGTTGATCACGGCTGACAGAGGCGTCAAGGGAATCGCACCGCCGGTGTAACCCGTACCGCCGCCACGCGGGATGATAGTGAGCCCGAGCTCGATACATGCCTTCACCAACCCGGCGACTTCATCTTCGGCATCGGGAGTGAGCACGACGAACGGGTATTCAACTCGCCAGTCGGTCGCATCGGTGACATGCGATACGCGCGACATGCCGTCGAACTTGATATTGTCGGTCGCGGTGTAGCGACCCAGCACACGACGCGCACGACGGCGCAGCTCACGGGTGCGATCAAAGTCGGCAGCAAAATCTTTGACGGCCTGTTGCGCCAGCTCGACCAGGGTGGCAACGTGTTGCTTGCGCTGACGAATTTCTGGCTCGATGGTGTGGTCGTCTTCAGCGACCATGCGACGACGGTCCACCTCATTCAAGCGGTGATACAGTGCGTCTATCAATGCCTCGCGGCGCGATGGGTTGTCGAGCAGATCGTCTTGCAGATACGGGTTGCGTTGCACCACCCAGATATCGCCCAAAACCTCGTACAGCATGCGCGCGGAACGCCCGGTCTGACGCAGACTGCGTAGCTGCGTGATCAGATCCCATGCCGATTCACCGAGCAAGCGAATGACAATCTCTCGGTCAGAAAACGAGGTGTAGTTGTAAGGGATCTCGCGCAGACGCGCCTGCTCGGCCTCTTGCACCGAATCGGCCAGGACAGCTTGAAATTGCAAGGGTGCGTTCATGGGGCGGTGGCTTGCCAATGATGCAAAGTTGTTATTTTAGCCCAGCGCGCTGCCTAAAAAAGCAGCATATCGCCGAGTGCGATCGGCACACTGTCTTGCTCAGGCCATCAGCAGCAGCGCACGCCACACGCTGTCGGGCACCCACAGCAAAAAGGTAGTGATGGTGGCGTAGCGCAGCAGTTTACCAATCGCCATCCACAGCACGCACGGCCAGAACGGCATCGCCAGCCACCCGGCCAAAGCGCATAGCGGATCACCCACGATCGGCAACCAGGACAGCAACAACGTCTTGGGGCCAAACCGCTGCAACCAACCGAACCAGCGGCTCTCGCGCTCGTGCGTCAGTGCCCGCTGTGCACCGAAGCCCATCAGGTAGTTGATCACACCGCCTAAGGTGTTGCCGAAGGTTGCGACCAACAAAGCGACCCAAAATAGCTCCGGGTTGGCCTTGACCAGCGCAAACAATGCCGGCTCCGAGCCCATCGGTAGCAAGGTGGCCGATAACAGGCAGACGATGAACAGTGCAGGCAGGCCGACTGCCGGCAACGCCAGGGTCGACAATACGGCAGCTAGCGATGATTCGAGCATAGGCGGTAAAAACTGCGAGAGAGGCGCAAAAAGCGTCCTTTATAATCGAAGGCTATGACGACACGTTATCTGCAAAAAATTCTCACCTCGCGTGTGTATGACATCGCAGTTGAGACACCGCTTGAATTCGCGCCTACGCTATCAGAACGCAGCGGCAATCGCATCTTGCTCAAACGCGAAGATATGCAAAGTGTGTTCAGCTTCAAGCTGCGCGGAGCGTACAACAAGATGGCGCAGTTGACAGCAGCACAGTTAAAACGTGGTGTGATCTGCGCGTCTGCCGGAAATCATGCACAAGGTGTTGCCTTATCGGCCAAGACCCTCGGCTGCCGCGCTGTGATCGTGATGCCAACCACTACACCGGCACTCAAAATTGAAGCTGTTCGAGCGCGTGGTGGTGAGGTCGTGCTATCGGGTGAGTCTTACTCGGATGCTTATCAGCACGCTTTGTACCTTGAGAAAAAAGAAAAGCTGACCTTTGTGCATCCCTTTGATGACCCGGAGGTCATCGCAGGACAAGGCACGATTGCCATGGAGATTTTGCGGCAACACGCCAGCCCGATTCATGCCGTGTTTGTTGCGATTGGTGGTGGCGGCTTGATCGGTGGTATCGGCGCTTACATTAAAGCGGTGCGGCCTGATATCAAGGTGATCGGTGTACAAACTACGGATTCGGATGCAATGGCACGCTCACTCAAAGCAGGCCGGCGCGTGGTGCTGAATGATGTCGGCTTGTTTTCGGATGGCACAGCGGTCAAGCAAGTCGGCGAAGAAACATTCCGGCTGGCGCGACAAGTTGTCGATGAAATTTTGCTGGTCGATACGGATGATGTCTGTGCAGCGATCAAAGATGTGTTTACTGATACGCGCAGTATTCTCGAACCCGCTGGCGCTTTGGCGGTGGCGGGTGCAAAAGCCTATGTTGCGCGCGCTAATAAAACGCGTCAGCCGGTTCGCGATCAAACACTGGTGGCGATTGCCTGCGGCGCCAATATGAACTTCGACCGTCTGCGGTTTGTTGCTGAACGCGCCGAGGTAGGCGAAGCACATGAAGCGGTGTTCGCGGTCACGATTCCGGAAGAGCGCGGCAGCTTCAAGCGCTTCTGCCAATTGGTCGGCGCGCGTTCTGTCACTGAGTTTAACTACCGCATCAGCGATGAAAAACAAGCGCATGTATTCGTCGGGCTGCAAGTGGCTGATCGTGATGAGCCCGCAAAGATTTGCAAGACGTTCGAGAAACAAGGTTTCAAGACCATCGATCTCACACAGGATGAGTTAGCCAAGCTGCATATTCGTCATCTGGTGGGCGGCAAGAGTGCGCTGGCGGGTGATGAAATTTTGTATCGATTTGAATTCCCCGAGCGGCCGGGCGCGCTGATGCGTTTTCTGGACAGCATGGCGCCGAATTGGAATATCAGCTTGTTTCATTACCGTAGCCAAGGCGGCGATGTCGGTCGGGTGCTGGTGGGGCTGCAAGTGCCTAAGCGAGAGATGAAAGCCTTCCGCGCATTTTTATCGACGCTGGGCTATCGAGCCTGGGACGAGAGCGAGAACCCGGCATATAAACTCTTTTTGTGAACGCTGAGGCGATCGATTTTTAGTGAGTTCATCAGCTCACTTTTCCTGGATCCCGGCCTACGCCGGGACCCAGCATGTTGTGTTGAAGATCTCTGCGTTGATTACCCCATGAATGACACAACGACACCAACAGATTCGCCACTTGGTAAAGCGAGCAGCTACTGTGGCAGCTACGACGCGAGTTTGCTTTTTCTCATGACGCGTGCAGAGAAACGCGCCGAGCTCGGACTCACAGGCACACTGCCTTTTTTCGGCATGGATATCTGGAATGCGTATGAGGTGTCATGGCTGAATCAGCGAGGCAAGCCGCAAGTAGCGATTGCCACGTTACTGGTACCCGCCGACACGCCATGCATGGTCGAATCCAAATCGATGAAGCTGTATCTGAACTCGCTGAATCAAACCCGCATTGATAGCCATGAAGCCTTAATCGCGCTGCTGCAACATGATTTAAGCGCAGCATTCGGCGCGGAGATTCAGATCAAGCTGCTGCTATCGAAAGACTTTGGCCAATCGCTCATGGGCGAGTTCGATGGCTTGCTGCTCGACCGTCTGGATATTGCGGTTGACCGCTACGAGCCTGACCCCGCCTTGCTTCGCGCCGCCTCGGATCAGTCACCGATCGAAGAGACCTTGGTATCGCATCTATTGCGCTCGAACTGCCCGGTGACGAATCAACCCGATTGGGCCAGCGTGCAAATTCGCTACAGTGGCCCCGCCATTGATCAGGAAGGTTTGCTGAAATACCTGATCGGCTTCCGGCAGCATCAAGAATTTCACGAGCACTGCGTTGAGCGCGTGTTTACGGATATTCAACGTCAATGCCAACCCAGCAAGCTGATGGTGAGTGCCCGCTACACGCGTAGAGGTGGCATAGACATCAACCCGTGGCGCGCGAATTTTCCGCTATCCGGAATGCCGGCTAACCTGCGCCACGCGCGACAGTGAGCGCGTGCTCGAGAACGCCTGATAGGCACACATGCAACGTGGTCAAACCGATTGCCATTGCCCGGCGAGAGGTATAGATTGAGCGCCCGAACTCGTTACCGAAACGAAAGTTAAAACGCCGGTGACTCACTTCGCGACCGCCGTTTTTTCCGGATGACGACAGGTCACGGACTTTGTCTTGTGGCGTCCGGGAAAGCTCCTATAATGCCGAGCCGAGGCTTTATTGTGCAATGCGTCATGACCCATTTCAGTCACATTCTTCCCGCTGAAAACGTTGTGCTCGATCTGGAATGCTCCAGCAAGAAGCGAGCGTTCGAGCAAGCGGGCTTAATCTTCGAAAACAATTGCGGGATCGCCCGCTCCACCGTCTCGGACAACCTGTTCGCGCGCGAGCGTCTGGGTTCGACCGGTCTGGGGCATGGCGTCGCGGTACCGCATGGCCGCATACGCGGGCTCAAAGCGCCGTTGGCGGCGTTTGTGCGGTTGTCAGAAGCGATTCCCTTCGAGTCGCCCGATGGCGAGCCGGTCAAGCTGCTGATCTTTTTGCTGATTCCGGACAACGTCACGCAGCAGCATCTGGAGATTTTGTCTGAGATCGCCGAGATGTTCTCGGATCGAACATTCCGCATGGCGATGGCAGAAGACGTAGATGCAAGCTCGCTGTACCAGCGCCTGGTCAGTTGGCAGCCGCCAGAGCGCAGCGCCGCCTGATCATGCCCGCCAATACCCCGCTGCCGATACAAGAACTTTTCGACGACAATCAGGTTTCGCTCAGGCTCGCATGGCTGGCGGGCAAATCCGGTTGTGAGCGGGTGATTCATGGTGATGCGGCCTCTGCCGCTGATCAGGTCGGGCACTTGAACCTGATTCACCCGGGCCGAATTCAAGTGTTCGGCCACCAAGAATACGATTACCTTCAGCGCCTGTCTGAAAGCAGCCTCGCATTTCAAACCCGCGAGCTGCTGGCCGGTGTACCGCCTGCACTGATCATTGCGCAAGCACTCGAACCGCACCCGCATATTTTGAAAGCGTGCGACGAGAACCACATTCCGCTGCTATCCACACCGCTGCCTGCGGCGCAGGTGATTGATTTTCTGCGTGTCTATTTGTCGAAAAAACTGGCGGCGCGCATCACCATGCACGGTGTATTCATGGATGTGCTGGGTGTGGGTGTGCTGATCACCGGTGAATCGGGTTTGGGCAAAAGTGAACTCGGTTTGGAACTCATCTCTCGTAACCACGGATTGGTAGCGGATGATGCGGTCGAGTTTGCCCGTATCGCACCGAACATGATCGAAGGCCGCTGCCCGCCCCTACTGCAAAATTTGCTGGAAGTGCGCGGGCTCGGGCTGCTCGACATACGCGCCATCTTTGGCGAGACCGCCGTGCGGCGCAAGATGCGGCTGAAACTGATCGTGCATCTGGTACGGCGCAAGACGCTGGAAGAAAACTACGAGCGACTACCCGTCGATCAGCATACCGAGGAAGTGCTCGGTCTACCAATCCGCAAAGTGATCATCCCGGTGGAAGCGGGCCGTAACATTGCGGTGCTGCTGGAAGCTGCGGTACGTAACCATATTCTTCAGATCCGCGGTATCAACACGCTGGCCAATTTCATGGAGCGCCAGCAACGCGCGATGGGCGACGAGTAACACGCGTCCGTCGCGAACGCTTTCCGCTATGATGCAACGATGCGCATCATTCTTCTGACAGGCATCTCAGGTTCCGGCAAATCCGTCGGGCTGAACGCGCTTGAGGATGCAGGTTACTTTTGTGTCGATAATTTGCCGCCCGCACTGCTGCGCGCACTGGTTGAGACGCGTGTGGCTGAAGGTGCACAAAAACTTGCGATTGCGGTCGATGCTCGCAGCGCTTCATCATTAGCCGAGCTGCCGAACACTGTGCAGTGGATGAAATCGCAAGGTCACGCAGTAGAGGTGATTTTTCTCACTGCGAAAACCGAATCACTGATCACGCGCTTCTCTGAAACCCGGCGTAGCCATCCGTTGTCACATCGTATTGCACCGGATGCGCCACAGTCATCGCTGCCGACGCTGGTGGAGTGCATACGGCGTGAGCGCGAGGTGCTGTCGGAAATTGAGGGGCTCGGCCATCAAATTGATACCTCAGGCTTGAGCGCGAATCAATTACGCGGCTGGATCAAGGACCTGATTCAAAGTGATCAGAGTGCGCCACTGTCGTTGTTGTTTGAATCATTCGCCTTCAAGTATGGCGTGCCATTGGACGCTGATCTGGTGTTCGATGTACGCGTCGTGCCGAATCCGTTTTATGACAAGCGCCTGCGCCCCTTGACTGGCAAGGATGAGCCGGTGATTGATTTTCTGAACAAGCAGCCGGATGGCTTGCGGCTGCTGGAAGATATTCGCGCTTTCATCGAAAAATGGTTGCCGGCATTCGAGCGTGATAATCGAAGCTACCTGACCGTCGCGATCGGTTGCACGGGTGGTCAGCACCGCTCGGTATTTTTTGTTGAACGATTGGCTACATTGTTTCGCGATCGCGCGCGCGTGCTGGTCAGACATCGCGAACTTGACTGAAAGACGTTTTGGTAATGATCAGCGATCAGGATTGGGTTCCACTCTTCCCTCTGAATACGGTGCTATTCCCGCGCGGTGTGCTGCCGCTGCGCGTATTCGAGACGCGCTATGTCGATATGGTGCGCGAGTGCATGAAAAGTGGTGCGCCATTCGGTGTGGTGGCGATTCGCGCCGGCAACGAAGTCGGCGAGGCGGCAGAGCCTTACGACATCGGTACCCTGGCGCATATTGTGGCGTGTGACGTCGAAGATCTTGGCGTGCTGTTGCTGCAAAGCCAAGGCGGTGAGCGTTTTCGCATTATCGAAAAACGCACGCGGCGCAATCAGCTGGTTGAAGCGCGTATTGCAACCCTGCCCGCGGACGACCCGAGCCACGGGGGCGAGTCGTTATCGGTGTGCGCCAAGGTGTTGCAGGTGGTGATTGATGAGTTGCATCGGCGCGCTAGTGAAATGTCAGACGCTGATTTCATCAACCCGTTCAGCGAGCCGCATGCGCTCGATAGTGCAACCTGGGTAGCCAACCGCTGGAGCGAGATGCTGCCGATCACACTGGAAGACAAACAAGCGCTACTCGAACTGACAGATGCCGATGCGCGTTTGCAGCGTGTGGAGCGTTACTTGCAGGAAAACGGCGTGCTGTAGCGCGTGAGTAAGTTAGCCGATCAGTAGTTTACGCACGGGGGTTGGCAGTGCCGCAGTCGCCAAAGTATCGATGGCTCGCCACTGATACGCCGCTTGCGCAGCGACATCGTATCGATGCACTAAATGTATTTTGATTGGCGTGATGTGTAATCGAAAGTGCGTAAACGCATGCGAAAACACCGGTAACTCATGTATCGCTGCAATTTCGCCAATATCCGCCAGCGCAATGCGCGCATCTGAATACAAATCTGCTGCATCGTGATTGCCGCCCAAACGCTCTAATTCCGGCAGCGATTGCAAACCACCCCAGATCCCGGACGGCGGTCGCTGCTCTAGCAGCAGCTGGTTTTCATGTATCACCCAAAGCATGACTGTACGGCGCTCGGGCGTAATTTTTTTGGGCCGTGGTGTAGGCAAGGTACTGGTGCGATTGGATTGATACGCAACGCAACGCATTTGCATGGGGCAGCGTGCGCAATCAGGTCGCGTTCTTGTGCACACGGTTGCACCCAGATCCATCAAGCCTTGGGTATAGGACTCGATATCGCGCGCCGGCAACAAGCGCTGAGCGTATTGCCATAACTGACGCTCAACTGCAGCTTGCGCAGGAAAGCCTTCAACGCCGAACACGCGGCACAGCACGCGCTTGACATTGCCATCCAAAATCGCAGCACGCTTGCCGTAGGCAAATGCAGCAATCGCCGCCGCAGTAGATTGCCCGATACCCGGCAGCGCCGCGAGCAAATCAACCTCAGCCGGAAATTTGCCCCCATGCTGCTGCACCACCGCCTGTGCGCAGCGATGCAAATTACGCGCACGCGTGTAATAGCCCAAGCCTGCCCACAAACTCATCACCTGCTCAACCGGCGCAGCCGCTAACGCGCCCACATTGGGAAAATGCTGCAGGAAGCGATGGTAGTAGGGTATGACGGTACTCACCTGTGTCTGCTGCAGCATGATTTCCGATAGCCAGATTCGATACGCGTTGCGGGTCTGCTGCCACGGGAGTTGATGCCGGCCGTGCTGCTTTTGCCAGGCAATCAAGCGCTCGGAAAATTCAGGTTCATGTTCGAGCTGCGGTGATTCGATCAATCGCTTCATCGCTGACAACGGCCGCAGTAGAAGGTTGATCGTTGTCCCTGCACGATGCGCCGAATACTCGCGCCGCATTCGGCACATGGCGCACCTTCGCGGTCATAGACCGCATAGCTTTGTTGAAAATAACCGGATACACCATCGGCACCGATGAAGTCGCGGAGCGTGCTACCACCTTGCGCAATCGCCGCGGCCAATACGCGCTGTATTGCGGTCGCGAGTCGTTCATAACGAGGGCGCGATATACGCCGCGCAGGCGTATTCGGGTGGATGCGCGCCTCGAACAAGCTCTCGCACGCGTAGATGTTACCGACACCGACCACGATGTCGCCCGCCAGTAAAACCTGCTTGATGGCCGCGTTTCGCTGGCGTGTTTGTTGAAACAATAAACCTGCCAAATCGGGATGCGTGAGTGGCTCGACACCTAACTTGCGCAGCAAGACATGCTCAGCGATATCACCGGCGTCGTTGTCGTGCCATAGCACCGCACCAAACCGACGCGGATCAGTAAAGCGCATCAGGTGTGCACCGAACTGCAGATCGACATGATCATGTTTTTTGGGTGGCACATCGCTCGGCAGGACGCGCAAATGTCCCGACATACCGAGATGGATGATCAGCGTGCCATGATCAAACTGCAGCAGCAGATACTTGCCACGCCGCGCAGTACGACGCACCACCCGGTGCTGCAACAGTGCGGGCAAATCGGTTGGAAATGGCCAGCGCAGGCCTTGCCGACGCAGTACCACCGCGGTGACCTCATGCCCCTCGACCGAGGGCGCGATGCCGCGACGGGTGACTTCGACCTCGGGTAATTCAGGCATGCGTATCGGCGCCGGTTATGCAGAACCGCGAGGCGAGCGGCGTGGATGAGGTGTGGCGTAAAATTAACCCATCGACTGCTTTCGACTGCGCCACGCGCTGCACAGGATTCCCTTGAAAATCATTCGCACCATTTTAACGCTGAGCGCTGTGCTGGCTTCGGCAGCAGGTATTCCTGCCGCAAGCGCGCAGCAAAGCGTTGCTGCTGATTCGCTACCGAATATTGCGATATCGGAGGAGTTGATCCACAAGTATTTGTCTGCAGAGCTGGCGTTTCAGCGTGGTGAAAAATTCGCAGCCTACTCCACCATGATGTCGCTGGCGCGCACGCTGCGGGATCCGCGTCTTGCGCGGCGCGCGCTGGAATTTGCAGTGTCCGGCTCGCTGGGTGCCGAGGCGCTGAAGGCAGCACGGCTGTGGCGCGAAATCGCCCCGCAATCCGACGAAGCGGCGCAATCTCTGGTCGGACTATTGATTTCCAGTGGTCGCATCGATGACGCAAAAGCAGCGATGGCGCAGCAACTGGCGAGCAGCACCCCCACCGCTCTGCCGAACACGATTGCGCTACTGCAGCGGCAACTGGCACGGGTACAAGACCGCACTCGTGCCTATGCCATGCTGCGTGAGTTGCTCGAGCCGTATGCTGATGTGCTGGAGGCGCGATTGACGCTGGCGCAAGCGGCGATGGTGGCCGGCGATCGAAACAGAGCACTGAGCGAAGCTCGCGCCGCACTCAACAAACATCCTGGCTCGGAGCTGGCGGCGCTGGTGCTTTCGCAAATCATCGAAGACCGCACAGAGGCAACGCAATCGCTGGCGACCTTCCTGCAAAAAAATCCGAAAGCGCGCGAGGTTCGACTGGCTTATGCGCGCACGCTGATCGAGCAAAACAAGATTGTCGAGGCCAAAGCACAGTTTGCACAGTTGCTCACGCATTACCCGGAAGATCGCACCACACTGTATGCCTTGGGCCTGATGGCAGCACAAGCGGGTGAAATGCGTGAGGCTGAGAGCTATCTGTCGAAATATATAGAAACGCTGAATGACGAACCGGATCGCGAACGTGACTCGACCCAGGCGCTGATGGTGTTGGCTCAGATCGCGGAAGACAAAAACGATACGACTGCCGCACTGAAATGGCTGGAGAAAATCGAGCCTGACAATCAGGGCAGTTACATCACGGCCATCCTGCGCCGCGCGATGCTGGTGGCGAAATCCAAAGACCCCGAGACAGCTCGTGCGCTGCTGCAGCAAGCCGAAGCCCGCAATGACGATGAGCGCGCCAAGCTGATTGTTGGCGAAGCGCAGTTACTGCGCGATGCAGGGCGGCTGGATGATGCCTTGCGCTTGGTGGCTGACGCGCTGGAGATCTACAAGAACAACATTGATCTGCTGTACGAGCATGCGATGTTGGCCGAACGCGCGAAACAATTTGATTTGATGGAGCGTGAATTACGGCAGTTGATCAAGCTCGCACCAGATAATCAACACGCATACAACGCGCTCGGCTACTCATTTGCCGACCGCAACCTGCGCTTGCAGGAAGCGTTCGATTTAATCAGCAAAGCTAATCAATTAGCGCCTGATGATCCCTACATTCTGGATAGTCTCGGCTGGGTCGAGTTTCGGCTTGGGCGCCTGGATCAGGCCCTGAAAACCTTGCAACGCGCCTACGGCATCAAGGCGGATGCAGAGATTGCGGCGCATCTGGGCGAGTTGCTGTGGAAGCTCGGTCGGCATGACGAGGCCAAAAAACTCTGGCGCAGCGCCAACGAGAAAGATCCGAAAAACGAGACGCTGAAGTCCACGCTGCAGCGGCTGCAAATCAAGCTCTAGGTGATGCAGCGTCGCGCGTTCTTGTTCGCGCTTGCTTGGTTGGGCGCGTGCTCCACCACGCTGCCCTTGCCCGCCGGGACACGTCAATACCGTAGCGACCTGCGCTTATCCGGACGGCTCTCGGTGAGTTACCGTGCAGAGGGCAAACCACAGTCGATGCAAGGCAAGTTTTTATGGATGCAGCGTGATCAGCAGATTGACATCGAGTTGCTGACGCCGCTGGGTCAAACCATGGCGCGGATCGCTATCGCACCGGGCCGCGCGCGCATCGAGCAATCCGGAGGTGAGGTCAGGGAAGCCAGCAGCATCGAGCAACTCACCGAGCAAACACTGGGCTGGCCGTTGCCAGCCGATGGTTTGCGCTATTGGCTGCAGGGTTTCGTGCGCAACAGCATGGGACAACTAACGACGATCACGCCAGAGCAATCGGGCAGCGTGCGTAGTGAGGGTTGGAAGCTTCGCTACGCCGCGTGGCAAGCAGATCGATCGACCGCCGTACCCAAGCGCATCGACTTCTCGCGTGAAACCGCGTCAAGCGAGCTGTCGATCCGTTTGGTGATTGATCGCTGGACTGATGAGGAATAAACCTTGGCCCGCTGCCTGAACGATTGCCTCGCACCGGCCAAGCTGAACCTGTTTCTGCATGTGACCGGGCGTCGCGAGGATGGCTATCACTTGCTGCAGTCAGTGTTTCAGCTGATTGATCTGCACGACCGCTTGCACTTCGAGCTGCGCAACGATGAATCGGTCGTACGGCGCACCGAGGTAGATGGCGTGCCGCCCGAGCAGGATTTGATTGTTCGCGCGGCACGACTGCTGCAAACCGAGGCGAAGGCGCGCGGGCTGCATGTAAGCGGCTTCGATATCGTGATTGAAAAGCATTTGCCCATGTGCGGTGGTATCGGCGGCGGCTCATCGAATGCCGCCACCACGCTGCTGGCCTTGAACCACTTGTGGGGTGTCGGACTATCCCGCAACGAGCTGATGCGACTGGGGCTGAAGCTCGGTGCCGATGTGCCATTTTTTCTGC
>JBJTXC010000280.1:0-5028 GCA_046082065.1 Burkholderiaceae bacterium | reverse complement strand
GGGGGTGGTGGGGAAGGAAGCGCGCCGAGCCGGTTAGCTTGGCAGGGGCATCGAGTCGCGTGACTCGCGCACCCACGGCCTCTCCCGAGCGCAAGTCACCGACACTGACTGAGTGACTCGAATGGTTCGGTATCCCGGTATCCGCTACCATTTCCGCGCTCATGCTGCTCAAAGACTCAACCGGCGCAGCGGGATCAAGTGCTTCCGCAACCGACAGTACCGCTTCAACAATTTTTCTGTAGCCGGTACAGCGACACAGCACGCCGCCTATGCCATCAAGTACCTGTTGCTCGGTGGGTTGCGGGTATCGCTGCAGGACATCGGTGGCGGCCATCAACATCCCTGGCGTACAAATGCCACACTGCGCCGCGCCATACGTCATGAAAGAACGTTGTAATGCATTCAGCTGACCGTCTTTTGCAAGACCTTCCACCGTGGTCACCGAGCGACCCACGCACTGGCCGGTCGCGGTCAGACAGGCGCAAACTTGTTCACCATCGAGAAGTACTGTACAGGCGCCGCAGTCGCCTGCGTTACAACCGATTTTTGTACCTGTCAGCCCAAGCTCGTCACGTAGCGTGTCAGATAATCGCCGAGCAGGATTTTGAATATCAATATGCTTGCCATTCACCGACATCGACCGCGCAGGTCCGACGTTAGCATCGATGTGAACCTCGATTGGCTTATTCATGAATCGCCTCTGCGATTGCTCTGCGCAGCAGCGTCAATGCTGCATCAGTACGGTATCGCGCCGAGCCGCGTACATCATCAATCGGCGACAGCACCGCCAGATGAGATGCGCTGACGCCTCCAATCGTCTGACTGTTGGCAGCTTGGCCGATTAATCGCTGCTCGAGCGCATGCAACCGCTGCGCCACCGCGGAGCACGAGCCCACCGATAAAGCGACATGACGAAAAACACCATGCTCGATCTCAACGACCGCAGCCACCATCACGATAGAAATCACAAGATAACGTCGATGGCCAAGCTTCAAAAATGCCGAGCGAGCATCCGGGCGATGCGGTATCCATATCGCAGTGACCAGCTCATCTGGGTCCCTTGCAGTTTGACGACTACCTAACAAGAACTGCTGTAAAGGCATGCGCCGTATCCCACGTACCGAAGCCAACTCGACGTCAGCGTCTAGCGACAGCAAGGCTGGCACCCCATCGGCTGCAGGTGAGGCGTTACAGATATTGCCAGCGATGGTGCCCGTATTTTGAATTTGAATACCACCAACCTCACGCGCGGCAGCTTGCAGGCCATGTAATTGCGGTGGTAACTGCGCGCGTACCAGTGTTGACCACGTGGTGGTCGCACCAATACGCCATGCATGTCCCTGTAACTCGATACCGCAAAGTTCAGATACGCCAGAGATATCGAGTACCGGCATCTGCGGGGCACTCGGTTTGTGCGAGGGATAAACATCTGTCCCACCGGCCAATACCTTGAATGACGATGCGGCGAGCGCATGAAGCGCATCGTTCAAATTTCCGGGTCGAAGATAATCAGCGTGAATCATGTGAGCAGCTTATTGGCTGACGATATTGGCGATACCCGCCTTTAAGTGGGTATCACCGTACCGGCTTGCGCCAAAGCCTCCAAATCGTCGTGCTCCAGCACCGGCCCCTCGAGCGTGACCCGCTCGGACTCGACGGTGGCGTGGCGATATTTTTCAATCACCTTCTTGAGCGCTGGTTTTTGATGGGTGGTGTCGTAGCCGTTGAATACATGCCCGACCAGACCGCGATCCAGATCGCTGGTACCAAGTGCCCAATCAGCGATTGGCAGCGTGAGGTTCATATTAATGTGCATCATGATGCCCATATTATGATGCGCACTGTGATGGCGACGAATGGTATTAATCAGCGGTACGGATCGCACAAAGCGATTCTCCGGCACATGACAGCAAAAATGAAAAGTTTCGTACACCATGTAATGGCCAATCATGGTAATCGGGAACATATAGCCTGCATCCGGCCCGAGTAACAGTGCGGCCAAGCTACCGAATAACGCGCTGGCGACTGCCAGCACGATCAGTACCCGCCACGGAAAGAAAACAATCCGAAACTCTTTGACACTACCAATGGTGTAATCGTTGTCGGTGAAATACTGATGATGCTGTCGGGTGTGTCGATCAAAAATCGCACGCAGTGCGAACACATCTTTGAGGCGATGCATGATATGCATGTGCATGCCCCACTCGACAAAATTGCCTGCGATCGCGATCGGGATAATCAGCAGCCACTCCCAGGTCGGGTGGGTCAATTGACTCACGCACCAGGCGATCGCCGCGATCCCCGCGCCATACATCACGCCGATGTGCAGCAAGCCGTGGTACCACGGGCTGATTTGCTGAAGATAGTTGTCTCGGAACCGAGCTTGTTTTTCTGTGATCATCTCGCCCTCCTCCCGTCGGCCTCGAGCCAGCCGACCATGCGCAGGATACACGTGACCCGCGCCGACCACCAGAGTGGGGGGCAAGAGCTGCCGACAACCCCAGCGCCATTTTGTTAAAGGCTTTACGAAATGAGCTTCTGGAAGTAGTTAGGCAGGGCGAACAAGCCCTGATGCGTCGCGGGGTTGTAATACTGCAGATCGTCGAGCTTGGCGGCTGCGATGGTCGCGGCAATTTGATCGCTACTCACTGCGCGCGGATCGAGCTGCTGGCTGCAAACCGCTAACGACCAGTAGGCACCATACAGGGGTATGTAAAGCCCCATGGGCGCGACCACGTTGAAGTTTTCACGCAGACCTTTGTAGAGCTGGGTCACCACATCTGGACGGAAAATCGGCGAGCCGGTGTGCAGCACCATCGCCCCGCCCGGATTGAGAATTTTTTTGACGGCGGCAAAAAACTCGGCGGTGTACAACGCCGATGCGGGCGTATCCGGGTCGGTTAGATCGAGCAATACCAAATCAAAACGCTGATCGGTTTCACGCACGAATGCAAGCCCGTCACCGATTCGAATTTCTACTCGCGGATCATCCAAGGCACCGTGATGAATATTGCCGAAGTATTCGCGTGCGACCCGAATAACAACCTCATCCAGTTCGGCGATGACGACGCGTTCTACCGAGGGATATTTCAGTAATTCTTCAGCAGCACCACCATCACCACCGCCGAGAATCAGCACACGCTTGACCTTGCCGTGACTCGCGGCTGCGGGATGCACCAAAGCTTCGTGATAGAAGAACTCCTCCTTCTCGGAGGTCATGTAATCGCCGTCGAGCCTGAACAAACGACCAAATTGCGGTGAATCGTGCACCTCAATATGCTGATAAGGCGATTGTTCGCGGTACAGCGCCGGGCCGAGCCGATAACCGTAGCTGCTATGGGCATTGAGCCACTCGTGGCCGATTGAGGTTTGGCTATGGGCGTTACCGACTTCGCCGCGTTGCAAAGACTGCGGGTTGGATTCGGTCGGCTCAAACAGCGCGGACAGCGCGTCGATCAGTTGCGACGCTTTGCTGCTGTTGTCGGTTGAAAAATTGCAGACATACACATCGAGCGTGACTGCTGACTGCTCTGGCCAGGTATGAATCGCCAGATGCGACTCAGCTAACAGGATGGTGCCGGTGACGCCACCCGGCTGACCCTCGAAATCTGGAAAAGCGACAAAGGTATCGCCGACGACAGTCAGGCCGCTGTCGTTCACCGCTGCAACGCAAGCCTCGCGCAGTCCGGCTTTGTCCGTCATGAGCAGTAAATTCTTGCGGCAACCGGACAGGTCGGCGGTGAGATGGATGCCTTGCATTTTTTTTCGAAAAGTCTTTCCTCGGTCCACTGGACCGAAATTTATTTAATGACAACAGCGGAGCCCTCCATTGTGCCATTAATTGTCTCCGCGACAAAATTGGTTTGGCGATCGTGTTTCAACCTGCCGAGTATGCGCGCGGCGCAGCGCAGCGAAATTGACCACGAAAACGCGCGTTTTTGCGGGTTCTGGGGTCATTAAATACATCCCAAAATAGAATTATTTTGATAATCTATCGCGGCCGGTGCAGATCGCCTTCTAATTCGAATAAATCGCGGAGACCAAAATGCGTATTATCAAAAGATTACTGATATGTGCGCTGGCGGTTTCAACGCTACTCATCGGGTCAGCCGCGATTGCACAATCCGCGGCCGAGCAACAAGCGCAACAGCCGATTCCTTCGTCAAGAAATTTTTTGGGTCTTGGGGTTGGCGCATTTCCGAATACGCCCGGGAGCAGTGACCTTCGCGTGATGGCGCTGCCTGTACTTCAATATACGTTCGGCGATCTGGGCTACATCACGGGTTTGAAAGCCGGCGTCTGGGGCTATACCTCGGAAGACCGCTCACTGCGTATCGGCTTGTATGCCGAGCCGAGATTCGGCTATGAGAGCAACGACAATCCGGTGACTGCGGGCATGGCCGATCGCCGCTTCGCGATTGATGCCGGGCCCAGCGTACGCTGGACGACGCCTGCCGGCGTGGTCAATTTTGATTACGGATTTGATGTCTCGAACCGCAGCGGCGGGCAAGTGGCGCAGTTGCAGCTGGTGCGACCGCTGCTGACTGAAACCAGTTTTCGGTTGAACGGTTTGGTCGGCGCCACCTGGCAAAACGCCGCCATGAACAACTACTACTGGGGCGTGGATGGACTGCAAGGCAGGGACCTATTCAGAGCGGGCGCCGGTATTGGCTTATCGGTGGGTCTGACCGGTTTGTACACATTCGGCCCAACCAGCGCACTGTTCTACGGCGCCTCCATCAACCGGCTCTCCACACCGCAAGCAAATAGCCCCATCAGTGAACGCAGCTATTCTCCGCTGATTTATCTCGGCTATGGCTGGCGCATGTAGTGAGTGAGCAGCAAGAACCTATCTTGTTCGGTGCATGCCTAAGCGCCGGCAGCGCAGACGACACCAGACGAACGGCGAGGGCTTTCTACGCCGCAAACGGCCTGACGCGGTAGGTTCTGGGCGTTAAGTTGAGGTCTCTTGTCCCGAGCGCAACCAATGGGGCGACACATTACATATTCTCGCCACCACTTCCATAT
>JBJTXC010000279.1:0-9429 GCA_046082065.1 Burkholderiaceae bacterium | reverse complement strand
TGCTGCAACTCAACCAAGGCTGCGCGCACTGCCGGCAGCGCCGCGATTTTGGAGGCGGCGTTACCTATCGCCTCCTGCCGAATCACGTTCTGAACGGCTCGGCCAGCAGGCAGAATCTGCTCACCCTCGAACCTCACCGGCAACGATCTGGCCAAAGTAGCAAGCGCGCCCGCGTCCTCCAGCGCAATCCCGGCCTCCAAAGCCGACAATGCGGTTAGCCGGTATAGCGCGCCAGAATCCAGCAGCGCAAACCCCAAGGCCTCGGCGACGCGGGTGGCCACCGTCCCTTTGCCAGAAGCCGTCGGGCCGTCAATCGTGATCACCGGAATGGCGTTGGAATTAGTCACGCTGTGCGATACGCGCGAATGCGTCGAAGTAATCCGGGAAAGTTTTTGCGACGCACTGCGGGTCGTTGATGCGCACCGTCGTACCATCGCGCAGCGTGCCGTTTAACGAGGCGAGCGAAAAACACATCGCCATACGGTGATCATCATAGGTGTCAATCGTGGCGGGTTGCAGCACGATGGGTGGTGTCACGCGCAGGTAGTCTGAACCCTCTTCCACCAGCGCGCCGAGCTTGCGCAGCTCGGTAGCCATGGCTGCGAGTCGATCGGTTTCTTTCACGCGCCAACTCGCTATATTTCTCAAGGTACTGGTGCCGTCGGCGTAGAGAGCAGCAACCGCAATCGTCATCGCTGCGTCAGGAATATGATTGAAGTCGGCGTCAATCGCTTTTAATGCGCCGGTTGATTTTGCTTCGATCCAGTTGTCGCCCATCGTGATCTCGGCACCCATCTGCTGCAAAGCTTCTATAAAACGCACATCGCCTTGAATGCTGGATCGTCCCACACCTTCGACACGGACTGGCCCACCCGCAATCGCACCTGCCGCCAAAAAATAAGACGCAGACGAGGCATCACCCTCCACATGGATCACACCGGGGCTTTGATACATTTGACCGGCAGGGATGGTGAATACTGCCCAAGCATCTCGCTCGATTTGAATGCCGAAGCGTGCGAGCAGATTAAGTGTGATCTCGATATAAGGCTTGGAGATCAACTCGCCCACCACCTCAATCGTCAGCGAC
Source organism: Burkholderiaceae bacterium (assembly GCA_046082065.1). GTDB lineage: Bacteria > Pseudomonadota > Gammaproteobacteria > Burkholderiales > Burkholderiaceae_D > Pernthalerella. The sequence goes on along the minus strand of JBJTXC010000279.1, from coordinate 8,342 downwards.
TGCTCGCGCGCAATCAAGGGCGCGGCCATCAGCAGCGCTGTCAAGAATTGACTCGACACATTACCCCGCACTTGCATGCGCTGCGGGCGTAAACGGCCACGATGGATGTGCAGCGGAGGAAAGCCGGGGTTGCCTGTGTAATCAATGTGCGCACCGGCGGCATTGAGTGCGTCGACCAGATCACCAATGGGTCGCTCATGCATACGCGCGACACCATGCACAGTGTAATCACCACCGATAGCAGCGAGTGCTGCCGTCAATGGCCGAATAGCCGTACCCGCATTACCCATGAATAGATCAGCTGAGTGCACTGGCAAGCTGCCACCCGTGCCAGTGACGGCGAAGTCCTGAGTCTCACCATGCTGAATCCACCGCACGCCCAGCTTCTGCAACGCCATCAACATGACATGGGTATCATCAGAAGCAAGCAGCGATTTGATTTCGGTTGTGCCCTCGGCTAATGCAGACAGCAACAAGATTCGGTTAGAAATACTTTTGGAGCCAGGCAGCTTGATCACGCCTTGCGCGAGTTTTGCTGGCGATAAATCCAGATGATGTGGGTAATGCTTCATTAATCACCACCCTGCTCGTCGGCCCGCATTTGCTCGGCCGCTTCAATCGCCGCAATCCATGATTGCCTCGCTGATTGGGCGCGCGCATATACGTGCTCAAGTGCTGCACCGTCTGCGCTCAGCAGCATCGCGCGCAAGCTCGATAATTGCTCAGTGTATGCATCCAACTCGGCGAGTAAGGCTTGACGATTCGCCAGCGAGATATCACGCCACATCTCAGGTGACGATCCAGCAATGCGAGTGAAGTCACGAAACCCGCTGGCAGCGTATTGAAATAAGCGATCGGCGTTATCGCGCGATGCAATGTCGCCTACCAAGGCATACGCCAGCAGATTCGGTAAATGACTTACCGCCGCAAACACAGCGTCATGCTCTTCAGGGCTCAGGTAATGAATCAATGCGCCACAGTGCTGCCATGCACCGGCAACTAGCGCAATGCTGTCTGATGAATTTTCTGGCAAGGCAGTGAGCACTACTTTCTTGCCACGATAAAGATCAGCCAGCGCAGCTTCAGGCCCGTTTTGCTCGCGTCCTGCAATCGGATGACCCGGCACAAATTGCGCGATTTTTTCTCCCAGCGCGACACGCGCGGCGCCGACCACATCGCTCTTGGTGCTGCCGGCATCGGTCACCACGGTACCATCTTGAAGATGCGGCCGCATCTCACGCAGTAGCGTCTCGGTCTGTGCGACCGGCGCCGCAATCAACACCAAGTCGGCCCCGGCGACTGAGGATGGATCACCAATCGCATCAATCATGCCAAGCGCATGCGCGCGTTGTAGCGTCTCGGCACGACGACCTACGCCAATCACTCGCTTGACAACGCCCGCTTGTTTTAACGCGAGCGCAAATGACCCGCCGATCAAACCCACACCAAACACCACAATACGTTCGAACGTGGGCATCGGCCTAGGTAAAAAATTTGGCATGAGAGAAGTGCAGCGCTGGTATCAAGCAAGTACCGATCTGAGCGCCTTGAGAAAAACCTCATTCTCATGCGGCAGACCAATCGACACACGTAGCCACTGGGGTAAGCCGTAGTTACCTACCGGACGGACGATGACCCCTTTTTTCAGTAACTCAAGATTGACCCGCGCACCGGCACCGTCATCATCACCTGCGCGAAACAAAATGAAATTGCCATAGGAGGGCACGAATTCAATACCCATTTGGGTGAACGCCTCGGTCATTTGGCGATAGCCGTCGGCGTTCAATTTCGCACTCTCATGCAGGTATTCATCATCATTCAACGCCGCGACGGCAGCGGCTTGTGCCAACGAGTTCACATTGAAGGGCTGGCGAATACGATTCAGCAAGTCGGTCAGCTCGGGGTGTGCGATACCGAAGCCCACACGCAATCCAGCGAGACCGTAAGCTTTCGAGAAGGTTCGCGAAACAATCAGATTGGGATACTGACGCACCCAGGCCAAAGCGTCGTAGTGCAAATTCGCAGGTAAATACTCGGTATAGGCTTCATCCAACACAACCACTACGTTTGAAGGAATGCGCTTGAGCATCGCTGCGATTTTTTCGCCCTCGACAAACGTACCAGTGGGGTTATTGGGGTTGGCTACAAATAGCAGCTTGGTGTCGGAAGCAATCGAGTCAACCATCGCTTCCAAGTCGTGACCAAAATTCTTTGCAGGTACGACGATGGCGCGTGCGCCAACCGCCTGCGTTGCAAGTGGGTACACGGCAAATGAATACTGCGAGTACACCACCGATTGCCCGGGTTGGACCAGCGCGCGCGCCGCCAGCTCAAGAATGTCGTTGCTGCCATTGCCGAGCGTGATCCAATCGCTTGGCACATCGAATTTTTTCGTGATAGCAGCTTTCAAATCAAAACCATTCGAGTCCGGGTAACGCGCCAAGTCCGCAAATGCCTGTTGCATTGCATGCTGAGATGATTGCGGAATACCGAGCGGGTTTTCATTCGAGGCAAGCTTGACGATGGCTGCCTCATCGAGACCAAACTCACGCGCCACCTCGGCAATCGGTTTACCCCCTTGGTAGGGCGCAATCGCGCGAACGTAATCCGGGCCGAAATTGCTCATGACAAAACCTATCCGTTGAATTCAGGCAGCGTGCGGGTAAGAACCCAGCAGCTTGAAAAATGCTGCCTGCATTTGCAGTTCAGCGAGTGCCTCGGCCACTTTCGTGTCCTCGGCATGGCCCTCGACATCGACAAAGAAAAAATACTCCCAACGACCGGTGCGCGCGGGACGCGACTCGAAACGGGTCATCGACACACCATGCCGCGCCAACGGGGCGAGTAACTCGTACACCGCACCCGATTTATTCGGCACCGACAGCAACAAGGAGGTCTGGTCCCGACCCGACGGGCCGGGTTGCAACGTACCGATAACGAAGAACCGGGTACGGTTGTGCGGGTCATCCTGAATATGCGCATGTGCGATCGCCAAACCATAACGACGCGCTGCCATATCGCCTGCGATGGCGGCGACACCGACTTCTTCTGCCGCCAAACGCGCGGCCTCGCCGTTCGATGCAACTGCACGCCGCTCAAGCTGCGGATAATGCTCGTTGAGCCACGCCTGACATTGCGCTAGCGCCTGCGAGTGTGCGCAAATAGATCGAATGCCGTCCATGGTGCCGGTGCGCGTCATCAGACTGTGCTGTACCGGCAGCGCAACCTCGCCACTGATGCTGAGTGTGGTGCGCATCAACAAATCCAAGGTGCGATTCACCGCGCCCTCGGTCGAGTTTTCGACGGGTACTACGCCAAACTCTGCCGTGCCTGCCTCGACCGAACGGAAAATCTCGTCAATCGATACGCAGGGCAAGCCTTCGACAGCCTGACCGAACTGCTGCCACACTGCTTGCTCGCTGTAGGTGCCAGCCGGGCCTAGGTACGCGACGGTGACGCGCTTTTCGAGGGCTCGACAAGCCGACATCACCTCACGAAAAATCGATTTGAGATCAGCGGACGCCAACGGCCCGTGATTATGCTCGGCGACACGCTCGAGCACTTGCGCCTCACGCTCCGGACGAAACACTGGCGCATTGCTTTCAGCTTTCACGTGACCGACCTGCTGCGCAACGCGAGCGCGCTGGTTCAGCAACGTGATCAGCTGCGCATCGATTGCATCAATCTGATCGCGCAGCGGCTTCAGCTTATCGTCGCTCATCTCGCCCTAATCGCACTTATGTTTTTGGTGGGCCCGTCTCGGGAAATATCCTGGAAAGCTCAACTCGCCGGCGTGTCTTCCGCGCCGTTATCTTCATCTGCATCCGCCTCGACAATACGCTGTAAGCCAGACAAAGTTTCGCCCTCCTCAAACGCGATCAGCGTCACGCCTTGCGTTGCGCGACCCATCTCGCGAATCTCGGATACACGCGTACGGATTAGCACGCCACCGGTAGTAATCATCATGATCTCGTCGTTGGTATCCACGAGGGTCGCAGCGACTACTTTGCCATTACGCTCGGACGTCTGGATCGCAATCATGCCCTTGGTGCCGCGGCCATGTCGAGTGTACTCAGTAATCGGGGTACGCTTGCCATAGCCATGCTCGGTCGCAGTCAACACGGACTGCTGCTCGTTTCTGGCGACCAGCAGCGCAATCACTTGCTGGCCATCCTCCAGATTCATGCCACGTACACCGCGCGCCGTGCGGCCCATCGGCCGCACATCATTCTCGTCAAAGCGCACCGCCTTACCCGCATCGGAAAACAGCATGACATCGTGCTTGCCATCGGTCAGTGCAGCGCCAATCAGAAAATCACCGTCGTCCAGATCCACCGCGATGATGCCGGCCTTACGCGGGTTGCTGAATTCGGATAGCGCAGTTTTCTTTACCGTCCCGAGCGACGTAGCCATGAACACATAGCGATCTTCAGGGAAGGTGCTGTTTTCACCCGAAAGCGGTAACACGAGCGTGATTTTTTCGCCCTCATGCAGCGGGAACATATTCACAATCGGCTTGCCGCGTGATGTCCGCGAACCTTGCGGCACTTCCCACACCTTCAACCAGTACATGCGACCGCGATTAGAGAAGCACAAGATGTAATCGTGTGTGTTCGCAATGAAGAGTTGTTCGATCCAATCGTCTTCCTTGGTGGCCGCCGCCTGCTTGCCACGACCGCCCCGTTTTTGCGCTCGATACTCGGAAAGCGGCTGTGACTTCATATAGCCGGTATGCGACAGCGTGACCACCATATCCTGTGGCGCGATCAGATCTTCCGTGCCTAGATCGGCGACATTCAGTTCGATGGTGGACCGACGACGGTCTTTATTTCCCTCGCCGTATTCGCTCTTCGCCGCGTTCAGCTCTTCCGAGATGATGGTCGTTACGCGCTCAGGGCGCGCCAGAATGTCGAGCAAATCGGCGATTTGCGTCATCACCTCTTTGTACTCGTTGACGATTTTGTCTTGCTCCAAACCGGTCAGACGTTGCAGACGCATCTGCAAGATTTCTTGCGCCTGATCGTCCGACAGTTTGTACAAACCATCGGTCTGCAGGCCGTAATGGCGCGGCAAATTCTCCGGACGGAATGCATCGATGCCACCCGAGTCAGCCATCTCGGTACGCGACAACATCTCGCGAACGAGAGAAGAGTCCCAAGCGCGCGCCATCAACTCTGCCTTGGCCACCGGTGGTGTGGGTGCGGCTTTAATGATGGCAATGAATTCATCAATATTGGCCAGCGCAACAGCGAGCCCTTCCAGTACGTGACCGCGATCGCGCGCCTTGCGTAGCTCGAACACTGTGCGCCGGGTGACCACCTCGCGCCGATGCGAGAGGAAGCACTCCAGCATTTGCTTCAAGTTCAACAGTTTCGGCTGGCCATCGACCAGCGCGACCATATTCATGCCGAACGTGTCTTGCAGCTGGGTCTGCTTGAACAAATTGTTCAGCACCACATCGGGTAGCTCGCCGCGCTTGAGCTCGATAACAACCCGCATGCCGGATTTATCGGATTCATCGCGAATGTCGGAGATACCGTCGAGCTTTTTATCGCGCACCAGCTCGGCAATTCGCTCAAGCAGAGACTTCTTGTTGACCTGATACGGCAACTCGTCAACGATGATCGCCGCGCGCCCGTCGCGAATATCTTCAAAGTGCGTTCTTGCGCGCATCACTACACGGCCACGACCGGTGCGGTAACCATCACGCACGCCAGCGACGCCGTAAATAATGCCGGCGGTGGGGAAATCGGGTGCCGGGATCAGCTCGATCAGTTCATCAAGCTTGCAATCGGGTGAGCCCAGCAAGTGCAAGGCACCATTTATCACCTCGGTGATGTTATGCGGCGGAATATTGGTCGCCATCCCGACGGCGATACCCGACGAGCCATTGATCAGCAGGTTGGGGATGCGCGTTGGCAGTACCGATGGCTCTTTTTCCTTGCCATCGTAGTTTGGGACGAAATCGACCGTATCTTTGTCGATATCAGCGAGCAGCTCCTGCGAGATTTTGTCGAGACGGCACTCGGTGTATCGCATCGCAGCGGCATTGTCGCCATCGATCGAACCAAAATTGCCCTGACCATCGACCAGTGTGTAGCGCAACGAAAAATCCTGCGCCATCCGAACCAGCGTGTCATAGATCGCCTGATCACCGTGAGGGTGGTATTTACCCATCACCTCGCCGACGACACGCGCACACTTCACATAAGGCCGGTTCCAGACATTGTTGGTTTCGTGCATTGCAAACAAAACCCGTCGATGGACCGGCTTGAGGCCGTCGCGTACATCCGGCAGCGCGCGGCCCACGATCACGCTCATGGCGTAATCAAGATAGCTCTTGCGCATCTCCTCTTCTAGCGAAATCGGGATGGTTTCTTTAGCAAATTGATCCATGGAATCGGTAAGCGCGACAGGTAAATTTCAGGGGCGGTGGTGCGTGCAGAGAACAGGCGAGGCACGTCATCAAAAAGCCCGCAAGTTTACCATGTCGCCTCTCAAAAACTGGGACACCAAGCAAGCCTCATGCGACATAGGCTTACCGACGATTCTCGGTTAAAATGATGGTTTATTGATATGTAATTCAGGGCAGTTCCCTGCCAGCTCGTCGTCAGCCGGGCGGCCTTATTCGCAACTATTTTTTCTTTTTCGGAACGGGACATGAAACTTCTCTCGCGCACAATGCTCACCATCGTCTTGCTGGTAATGGGCAGCTCCGCTAATGCTGCAGGTCCAGCCAAAAAAGGCTACCTGGTTGACAGTCAAAACGACGTGGTTCGCAGCGGCTTCGGGCTGTGCTGGCACACCGGTTTCTGGACGCCAGCGGATGCGATCGAAGAATGTGACGGCGCAATTGCAAAACCAGCGCCTGTTGCTGCAGCGCCGGAGCCCTCGCCGGCACCCGCACCCGCAGCCCCAGCCCCTGCCGAACCAGCAGTAGTAGCGCAACCTGCGGCTGAGCCTGCTCCCGCTGCCGCTGCAGCACCGGCTCCCGCTGCTGAAAAGGTGACATTTTCAGCTGATGCGTTCTTCGATTTCGACAAGGCTGTGTTGAAGCCCGAGGGCAGAGCGACATTACAAAAATTGGTCGCCCAGCTGAAAGATACGGATATCGAAGTCATCGTCGCAACGGGTCACACCGACTGGACGGGCTCCGACGCCTACAACGTTAAATTGTCGACGCGCCGGGCGAAAGCCGTCAAAGCCTTCCTGGTGTCCAAGGGCATCCCTGAGGCACGCGTGTTCGTTGAAGGTAAAGGTGAAGCAAACCCGATCGCGGATAACCGCACCAGAGAAGGCCGCGCGAAAAACCGCCGCGTTGATATCGAAGTGGTTGGCACCAAAAAATAAACTTGGGTGCTGATGATGGTGTAGCGTTTCTCGCCAATCATCATCTCTCCTCCCCCAAAGCCGCTGTCTCACCAGCGGCTTTTTTCTTGGAGCAACGATTTCCGTTATCATCGCAAGATGAATGCCGACCCAGCCGAACTCCAAAAATTCAGCGAGCTTGCTCATCGCTGGTGGGATCCCCAATCAGAGTTCCGTCCACTCCACGAAATCAATCCATTGCGCCTCGAATGGATCAATGGCCGAGCGCCGTTGATTGGAAAACGTGCGCTCGATGTTGGCTGCGGCGGCGGCATACTCGCTGAGGCGATGGCTAAGAAAGGGGCCACGGTCACTGGCATTGATCTCTCGGAAAAAGCGTTGAAGGTCGCAGACCTTCATAGCCTTGAGTCAGGCGTCTCAGTGCGCTACGAATACATCTCCGCTGAAGACTTCGCCGCACGTGAGGCTGGGCAATATGACGTCGTCACCTGCATGGAAATGTTGGAGCATGTACCCGACCCCGCCGCCGTCGTGCAAGCATGCGCAACACTGGTAAAGCCGGGGGGCCATGTTTTTTTCTCGACCATCAACCGTAATCTGAAGGCCTACCTTTTTGCAGTGATCGGTGCCGAATACATCTTGCGACTGCTACCCAAAGGTACGCACGACTACGCAAAATTCATCACACCGGCCGAGCTGTCCAAATTCTGCCGAACAGCTGGACTGGATGTCGATGCGTTAAAAGGGATGACGTACAACCCGATCACTAAAATTTATTCACTTAATCAGGATACCGATGTCAATTACCTGATCGCGTGTCGCAAGCCACACTGATTACATGCGTCGACCCCTCCCAACACCGCGCGCGGTGCTATTCGATCTGGATGGCACACTGGCCGATACCGCACCGGATCTGGCCTACGCGGTGAATCGTATGCGTGAAGATCGCGGGTTACCCACGACACCTTATGATCTGCTCAGACCGATGGCATCGGCCGGTGCACGCGGATTGA